>DXBN01000014.1 GCA_019116505.1 Candidatus Enterococcus avicola
TCTTCATCAATATAAATATGATTGTTGCCCGTTCCGGTTTCAATGACAGGCACAGTCGCTGATTCTTTGACGCGACGAATTAGGCCGGCACCACCGCGAGGAATTAAGACGTCTAGGTAGTCATTTAGGCGCATAAATTCATTGGCAACCTCATAAGAAGGGTCCGCAATTAATTGAATGGCAAAGGAATCAAAGTGATTGGCTTCTAATGTTTCTTGTAAAATTTTTACAAGCTGTTGATTTGAATGAATTGCTTCTTTTCCACCACGTAAAATAACCGCGTTTCCGGTTTTAAAACACAGACTTGCTGCATCGGTCGTAACGTTTGGACGGGATTCATAAATAATTCCAATCACGCCCAGCGGTACGCGTTGTTGGCCAATCATTAAACCATCCGCATTTTTCCACATTTTTTCAACTTCTCCAATTGGATCAGGTAGTGTGGCTACTTGGCGCATTCCCTCAGCCATTTCTATAACCCGCTCTTTAGTCAGTCGTAAACGGTCAAGTAGGGCATCGGTAATGCCATTTTCTTTAGCTTTTGCAAGATCTTTAGCATTAGCATTTAAAATAAGTTGACTATTTTTTTCAATCGCGTCAGCCATTTTTTCAAGTAGTTGATTCTTATGTGTCGTATCTAAAAGGGCGAGTTTTTGACTTGCAGCTTTCGCCTGTTGTCCAAATAAAACTAAATCACTCATTAATTTTCCTCCTTTTTAAAGAACGTACCAATGTCATCACCATTTAAAATATCAAAAATAATTTTTGGTCGTTTACCGTTTGCAAGGACCATGCTACTATCGAATGAGAAAATTCGCTTGGCAGCTTTCAATTTACTACTCATGCCCCCCGTACCAAAAGCACTCCCTGGTCCGGTTCCTTGGGCCATTACTTCATCGTTAATTTCATGAATCTGTGAATATAAAGTGGCACTAGGATTCGTTGTTGGATTAGCCGAGTAAAACCCGTCAATATCAGAAAGCATAATCAGTACTTCAGATTGAATTAACTGCGACACAATGGCAGAAAGTTGGTCGTTATCACCAAATTTGGTTGAATGGTCCAGTTCATCAATTGCAACGGTATCATTTTCATTAATAATTGGAATAATTCCCATATCAAGCAATTGCTCTAAGGTATTAATAACGTTTTTACGGCTTTCAGGGTATTCGATAACATCGCGTGTTAGCAGAATTTGTGCAGTTTGTTGACTATAGCTCATAAAGCGTTGCGCATAAATGTTCATTAGAGCAGCTTGGCCCACAGCGGCCACCGCTTGTTGTTCAGGAATTGAGGTGGGTCGTTTCGCTAAATTCAACTGATGCATACCGACACCGATCGCACCGGATGAAACTAAAATGACTTCTTTTCCTTGGTTTTTTAAGTCTGTTAAAACAAAAGCCAACTCATCAACAGCCGATAGATTAATCGTACCGTTTGGATGAATCAGTGAACTTGTTCCGACTTTTATAACTAAACGTTTTGCATTTTTTAACGATTGACGCATTTCTTCACCTCATATTTAATAATGGATTTCAAGACTTTGTCCTATTGTACTCGTAAAATGTGATTTCGTCATGTTTTATTCGCCAGATGTTTGAATTATCTAAAAATTTGTAAAGAACCGAACAATTTTGATTCTAATTCTACCTTTTAGGGAAAATATGTTAAAATAAGAATAGCATTTTTTGGAGGATGAACATGAAAATACGTGGATTTGAAGTAATTACAAGTTATGAAGGACAAGGAATTAATATTCCTCAAAGAGCAACCCATCAAGCAGCGGGTTATGATTTTGAAGCAGCTGCAGATGTAACGATTCCAAGTATTTGGAAACAGTGGTTAAGTCGTCGAGTAGGTACCGATCAACAAGTCGCAAAAAAAATTAAACCGGTCCTTGTACCAACCGGAATTAAAGCTTATATGGGTGAAGAAGAATTTTTACAATTAGCCAATCGCTCGAGTAATCCATTAAAACGTTTTTTGGTTTTATCAAACGGTATTGGAGTTATTGATAGCGATTATTACGATAATCCAGGAAACGAAGGACATATTATGTTTCAGTTTACAAACTTTGGTTTGACTGATTTAACAATTAAAAAAGGGGAGAAAATCGGACAAGGAATTTTCTTACCGTTTTTAAAAGCCGATCAAGATCAAAGTTTAACTGAACGAACAGGTGGTTTCGGTTCTTCGGATGTCATTTAAAAAGTAGGAGGACAATATTGGCAAAAAAAGCAAAAACACAATTTGAGTGTCAACATTGTGGTTACATTTCACCACGTTATTTGGGAAAATGTCCAAATTGTAATAGTTGGAACTCACTAGTTGAAGAAAAAATACAAGATACAACCGATCGCCGTAGTCGGACAACGCTAACAGGTAAAAAAATGCAGCCGATGCGTTTAAATGAAGTTGTTGCTCGTAAGGAGCCCCGTGTTAAAACGAAAATAGATGAACTCAACCGGGTCTTAGGTGGTGGGGTTGTCCCAGGTTCGATGGTTTTACTTGGTGGCGATCCAGGAATTGGTAAATCAACCCTCTTACTACAAGTTTCGCAACAACTAGCTGCGACAGGTGGCAAAGTACTTTATGTTTCTGGCGAGGAGAGTGCCGAACAAATTAAAATGCGTGCCGAGCGCTTAGGTGCGACGAGAGACGAATTTTATTTGTATGCCGAGACAGACATGCAAGATATTCATAAAGCGATTGAATCGTTAGAACCAAGTTACGTCATCATTGACTCGATTCAAACCATGACACAGCCAGACGTGAGCAGTGTAGCCGGTAGTGTCAGTCAAGTTCGCGAGACGACGGCTGAGTTATTAAAAATTGCGAAGACAAATGGCATCGCAATTTTTATTGTTGGTCATGTGACGAAAGAAGGATCGATTGCTGGTCCAAGAATGTTAGAACACATGGTGGATACCGTTTTATATTTTGAAGGAGAACAACATCAAAGCTTCCGGATTTTAAGGGCAGTTAAAAATCGTTTTGGTTCAACCAATGAAATTGGTATTTTTGAAATGCGTGAAGGCGGTCTACATGAAGTTGCGAATCCTTCACAAGTCTTTTTAGAAGAGCGCTTAGCTGGTGCAACAGGTTCGGCGATTGTTGTGGCAATGGAAGGCACGCGCCCAATTTTAGTCGAGATTCAAGCGTTAGTAACTCCAACAATGTTTGGAAATGCCAAACGAACCACAACGGGACTTGATTTTAATCGAGTTTCCTTAATTATGGCCGTGCTTGAAAAACGTGCCGGTTTATTATTACAAAACCAAGATGCATATTTAAAAGCTGCCGGCGGTGTGAAATTGAATGAACCCGCAATTGATTTAGCTTTGGCGATTAGTTTGGCATCGAGTTATTACGAAAAAGGTACGAGTCCAACAGAATGTTTTATTGGTGAAATTGGTTTGACGGGTGAGATTCGACGAGTGACATCAATTGAACAACGAGTCAAAGAAGTCCAAAAACTAGGATTCAAAAAAGTTTACGTACCAAAAAACAATCTCGCCAACTGGACACCACCAAAAAATATCGAAGTCATCCCTGTTGCAACACTAGAAGAAGCACTAAGAAAAGTATTTAAGTAAAAGAGGCTATTTTTTGTGCGGTCTGGATTGAGAGATAAGCAAACTTACGAAAAAATCGTTTTTTGATTTTGTTCGAAAGTCAGCTTATCTCCGAGATCCAGCACAAAACATGCCGTTTAAACTAGAGGTCGTACAGGAAGTGTCCAGTGATGAGTAATAAGCAAAGAATCGTTCAAAAGTTTTTTTTACTTTTGAAAAGATTCAGGCTTATTACCGAATCACTACTTCCTGTACACCGTTTGTAAAAGAGGCTATTTTTTATGCGGTCTGGATCGAGAGATAAACAAGCTTACGAAAAAATCGTTTTTTGATTTTGTTCGAAAGTCAGCTTATCTCCGAGATCCAGCACAAAACATGCCGTTTAATCTAGAGGTTGTACAGAAATTGTTTAAGGATGAACTATAAGTAATTATCTGGAAAGCAAGTTCCAGATTTGCTTCTACCGATAGTCTTAAGGAACAAAGATAAATAAAAAAAACAAAAAAAATAGGAGGTTAGGTTATGCAAAAAAGAATTATTCGCGCATTGTTAATTTTAGCTGGCGCGAGCTTGGGTATTTCATTATTGCCTGCTGCCTGGACAGCAATGGGTTATGAATCAAATCAGTGGCTGAATAATACAGTAACGAACAGTTTGTTAGGTGCAATTATTTTCTTTTTATTCTCGTTATTAATCGTGAACTATATTTCAGCAGGTATTAAAAAAATTGAGAAAGCGCTGGGTGAATTGAGTTTATCGTTCATTTTATTTGGCGCAATCGGTTCACTTATCGGACTATTAATAGGGGTTATCATTTCGATTCCATTCTTCGCTTGGAACTTGCCTTTTGTAAATAGTGTTGTTCCCGTCATTTTAATGTTGCTTTTTGGTTATTTGGGTTTTCAAATGGGGACAACAAGAGTTGAAGAGTGGATGAAAATTTTCAGCTCTAAAAATAAAAAACAAGAGCAACAAAATGAACAACAAATATTAGAGCGCAAAGTTGATGATTACTTTCATAAATATAAAATTTTAGATACAAGTGTGATTATTGATGGCCGGATTTATGATATTGCTAAGACAGGATTTTTAGAAGGAACGATTTTAATTCCTAATTTTGTCCTTTATGAATTACAATATATCGCTGATTCGGGTGATAACTTAAAACGAGTACGTGGTCGTCGTGGTTTAGATATTTTGAACTCCTTACAAAAAGAAGAAGGCATCTCGGTTGAAATGTATGAAGGTGACTTTGAAGAAATTACAGAAGTTGATAGTAAATTATTGAAATTAGCGAAACTACTCGACGGTGTTGTTGTAACGAATGATTATAATTTAAACAAAGTTGCCGAGTTCCAAAATGTCCCAGTCTTAAACATTAATGAACTAGCCAATGCAGTCAAACCGGTTGTGATTCCAGGTGAAACGATGGAAGTCGTTGTAGTAAAAGCAGGAACGGAACGTCAACAAGGAGTCGCCTACCTAGATGATGGTACGATGATTGTTGTCGAAGATGGTCAGCACTATATGAATGAGAAATTAACAGTTGTTGTCACAAGTGCCTTACAAACGGCAGCAGGTCGAATGATTTTTGCTCGTCCATCACATTCACGCCGAGGGATTACCAAATCGGAAGAAGAGGAATTAAAAGGCAAATAAGTCGATTTATCATGAGCGAGACTTTACTAATCTTCTTATAAAATGTACAATTCTAGACAAGTAGTTGTTCAAATAAACGGATGACTAAAATAGCCTATATAAAAGGGATGAAGAACATGACAAAAATTCGCGTGCGCTATGCACCAAGTCCAACAGGGCATTTACATATTGGAAATGCTCGAACAGCTTTATTTAATTATTTATTTGCACGTCATCACGACGGTGAGTTTATTATTCGAATTGAAGATACGGACCAAAAACGTAACATTGACCATGGAGAAGAAAGCCAATTAGAAAACTTAACGTGGTTAGGCATTGATTGGGACGAATCACCAGATAAGCCAGGCGCTTACGGTCCTTATCGCCAATCAGAAAGAAAAGAAATTTACTTGCCATTAATCGATCAATTATTAGCAAGCAATCGTGCGTATAAATGTTACTGTACAGAGGAAGAATTAGAAGCAGAAAGAGAAGCACAACGTAGCCGGGGCGAAATTCCTCGTTACAGTGGAAAGTGTGCCCATTTATCTGTTGAAGAACAAGCGGCTAAAGAAGCAGCAGGACTGGAATCAGTGATTCGCTTCCGCGTACCACGTAATGTAGAATACCGTTTTAATGACCTTGTAAAAGGTGAAATTGTTTTTGAATCAGACAATGTCGGTGGCGATTTTGTTATTTTAAAACGTGATGGAATGCCAACGTATAACTTTGCGGTAACGGTTGATGACCACGAAATGAAAATTACTCACGTTTTACGTGGGGATGATCATATCGCTAATACACCGAAACAAATGATGATTTATGAAGCATTTGGCTGGAATTACCCTGAATTTGGTCATATGACGCTAATTATCAATTCTGAAACAGGTAAAAAATTAAGTAAACGTGATGAATCGATTTTACAATTTATCGAACAATATCGTGACCTTGGTTATTTACCAGAAGCGATGTTCAACTTTATTTCATTATTAGGTTGGTCACCGGTTGGGGAAGATGAAATCTTCTCGCAAGAAGAATTTATTAAAATGTTTGATACGAATCGTTTAAGCAAATCACCAGCAGCTTTTGATAGTAAAAAATTAGAATGGATTAATAACCATTACATTAAACAAATGGAATTAGCGCAATTAACAGAAATGTGCTTACCTTACCTTGTAAAAGAGGGCTTATTGGAAGCTGAATTGTCAGCCGAAAAACAGGCATGGTTTGAGCGAATTGTGGCTTTATACCAACCACAAATGAGTTTTGCTGCTCAAATTACAGAATTATCAAGCTTATTCTTTGCAGAACATCCTGTTTTAGATGAAGCAGCTAAAGAAGTCTTAGCAGGCGAAACTGTTCCAACGGTTTTAGCAGCTTTTAAAACACAACTTGAAGCGATGGATGTTGTTGAAGCCGCAACGGTTAAAGCAGCGATTAAAGCTGTTCAAAAAGAAACTGGCGTGAAAGGTAAAAACTTATTTATGCCAATTCGTGTCGCTGTTTCAGGTCAAACACATGGACCAGAATTACCAGAGACGGTTGAATTATTAGGAAAAGAAAAAGCGTTAGCACATTTAAATCAAGTCTTATAAAACAAACACATTGAACAGACGAAGTACTGATTTCTTTTTTTCAGGAAGATTGCGGCCGCTGAGAGCAATTAAAAAGAAACAGGAAATGCACCTGGGAGTGGCTTTAGTGAAAACTGAAGACGAAAAAGCACGTTACGCGTTAAAGGCAGAAACATTTTTTCTGTGAAAAAAAGTGGAACCACGCCAAGCACGCGTCTTTTGAATAAGGGAACTTATTTGAAAGGCGCTTTTTCGTTGCAAATCCGTTGAAAGGGGAAGAAAGATGATTCAAATTTATAACACACTGACACGTCAAAAAGAAGTATTTAAGCCCATTGAAGAAGGCAAGGTTCGGATGTATGTTTGTGGTCCAACAGTTTATAACTACATTCATATCGGTAATGGTCGTAGTGCAGTGGCTTTTGATACGGTTCGTCGTTACTTAGAATACCGTGGTTATAAGGTCAATTACGTCTTAAATTTTACCGATGTTGATGATAAAATTATTCGTACCGCTCAAGAAGTGGGTAAAACAGCACCAGAAATTGCCCAAAAATTTATTGAGGCCTTTAATCAAGATACGGCTGCTCTAGAAGTAAAGCCGGCTTGTTTTAATCCAAAAGTAATGGATCATATTCCAGATATTATTGAATTTATCGAAGCGCTGATTGAAAAAGGTTATGCCTATATTTCGCAAGGTGATGTTTACTATCGAACACGTAAGTTTGAAAAGTATGGTCAATTAAGTGATCAATCCATCGATGAATTGGAAACAGGTGCCAGTCAAAGAATGGGTAACGAACAACAAATTAAAGAAGATCCACTTGATTTTGCTTTATGGAAAAGTGCTAAACCGGGTGAAATTTCATGGAAAGCACCTTGGGGAGCGGGGCGACCAGGCTGGCATATTGAATGTTCAGTCATGGCAACGAAACATTTAGGTGATACGATTGATATTCATGGTGGCGGTCAAGATTTAGAATTCCCCCACCATGAAAATGAAATTGCCCAAAGTGAAGCGAAAACAGGCAAAACGTTTGCCAATTATTGGATGCACAACGGTTTTGTAACAATTGGTGAAGACGAGGAAAAAATGAGTAAATCGTTAGGCAACTTTGTAACGGTTCATGAAATGGTCCAAAAAGTTGATCCGCAAGTGTTACGCTTTTTCTTAGCAACGACGCATTATCGTCGACCATTGCGTTATAGTGAGGTAACCTTTAAGGAAGCCGAAACGAATTTAAATCGTTTACGTATTGCCTATGAAAACCTAGATTTTCGTTTAAATGATAGTCAAGCAACGACGGATCAAGATACAGAATTATTGGAAAAATGGAATCAATCACTAACACAATTTACAACCGAAATGGATGATGACTTTAATGCAGCCAACGGCATGACGGTCTTATATGAGATGGCTAAATGGTTAAACATTTATGCACAAGAAGCAGTCGTTTCTCGTACGGTCATCGAACAAGTTTTAGCCGATTATCGTGAACTGTTAAGTATTTTTGGTATTTATTTCCAACAAGAACTCGTTGATGCCGAGGTCGAAGCCTTGATTGCTGAAAGAAACCAAGCACGTGCGGAGCGAAACTTTGCTCGTAGCGATGAAATTCGTGATTTATTTAAAGAACAGGGGATTGTCTTGGAAGATACACCACAAGGAACCCGTTGGAGAAGAGAAAAATGAAAGATTACCGTCAATTAAATGGTCTAGCGCTAGCTTATGTAGGGGATGCGATTTATGAAATTTATATTCGTCAGCACCTTGTGGCTACGGGACAAGCACGACCAAGTCAATTGCATCGTTTAGCAACCCATTATGTTTCAGCCAAAGCGCAAGCGATGTTAATTCAAAAAATGTTAGATGAAAAAATGTTAACCGAAGAAGAAGAAGATTTTTACCGTCGTGGGCGTAATAGTAAAAGCCAAACTAGTGCTAAAAATACCGATATTAAGACGTATCGCATGTCAACAGGCTTTGAAGCGCTAATGGGATACTTACACCTCACAGAACAAAAAGAACGCTTAGAAGAGCTAATAGAATGGTGTATTCAACACGCCGAAGTTTAGAAAGAAAGGATGGTTAAAATGAGAAAAAACACGCCAAAGTTTGATGGGAAAAAACGTCATTTTAATAAAAACGAAGCTCCTCAACGAAAAAATAAAGCACGAGATGCCTATCAAGAACAAGATTCAAAACATGATAAAAGTGCAGAAGAAATTGCCGAGAACTTTGTCTTTGGGCACCATGCAGTTGCCGAAGCGATTAAAGAAGGTCGCGGAAATAAATTATTTATTTTAGAAGATGCACGTGGCGATAAAATCAATGATTTAAAAGAGTTAGCACAAACGGCTTCTGTCCCAGTAAAATGGGTACCAAAACAGAAATTAGATAGTATGTCACAAGACGCTGTGCATCAAGGTGTTGTTTTGGCAATCACACCGTATGATTATTTATCACTAGCTGATTTACTAGCACAGAAAAAAGAAAATCCATTTTATCTGATTTTAGATCGTTTAGCTGATCCACATAATTTTGGATCAATTTTACGAACCGCAGATGCTTCAGGTGTTGACGGAATTATTATTCCCAAACACCGTTCTGTAGGGATTACACCAGTCGTTGTTAAAACATCAACAGGAGCTGTTGAACATGTTCCTGTCGCTCGTGTGACGAATCTAAGTCAAACGATTAAAGAGTTAAAAGAGCAAGGTTTTTGGATTTTTGGCACCGATATGCAAGGGACTTCTTACAATAAATGGAACGCTCAAGGCTCGATTGCTTTAATTATTGGTAATGAGGGCAGTGGCATGAGCGAAGGTTTGAAAAAAGAAGTCGATGAAATGTTAACGATTCCGATGACCGGTCATGTTCAAAGTTTAAATGCATCCGTTGCAGCGAGCCTATTGATGTATGAGGTGTTCCGTCAGAGAAATTTCGGTGACCTATGAAAAAAGATTTATTAATCGTGGATGGCTATAATATGATTGGCTTTTGGCCAGAACTCGTTCGATTAAAAAATCAAGATCGTTTAGAAGAGGCTCGTGAAGAACTTTTAAAACGATTATCAAGTTACGGAAAATATGAAGGCATTGAAATTATTGTCGTTTTTGATGCACAGCTTGTGCCAGGAATTACGCAAAGTTATCGTAAACATCAAGTCGAAGTGATTTTTACCGAAGAAGGGGTGACAGCCGATAGTTATATCGAAAAATTGGCTGGTGAGCGCAACAATATTGTCACTCAAGTCACCGTCGCTACGAGTGATTTAGCGGAACAATGGGTTATTTTCTCGCAAGGGGCGTTACGGACATCAGCACGTGAGTTATATAAACTTGTTGAAAAAAATGATAAAAATATTGAGACCCATCGTAAAGAAATCCATTTTAGTCACTTTCGACGCAATTCACCTTGGAATCAAGAACAACTTGCTCGTTTAGAGGGAAAATTGGATGAATTGAGTTATAAAAAAAGAAAATGACAAAAAGTGACCCATTAAATGAGAAAATTTAATAAATGAACATGTTACGCTCCTTTTAGCAAACAATGAAAAAAGGGGCGTTTTTTATGCAAGAAAAATTGATTTTGGCAGCAAAGCAAGGCGATGAACAAGCACTAGAAGAGTTGTATCGACAATATTGGCCGCTCGTGTATGGCTTGCGTAAAAAATATTTTT
>DXBN01000106.1 GCA_019116505.1 Candidatus Enterococcus avicola
CGACTTATTTATTGTTACTTTTTCATAAAACGAATGAGAAAAAAGTTCAATATTCATTAGCGACAGTGGGCTTCAATGAGTACCATTACCCATTTCAAGGTAAACCACAAGAAGCGCTTTCAGAAATAAAAGACAAAATTGCTGCGATTGTGGCTGAAGAAAAAGCAATCAAAGACGCGTTAAGGCAAATGCAAGCAGAAGAGATTCAATTAAATGTGGTTGCTGAATACTACAGTAGCAAGGTGATTCAAAGTCGCAACAAAGAACGATTATTCCAATCAAAAGCCGTTACGAGTCTTGCTGGTTGGATACCTAAAACACAAGCACAAGCGTTAGAAGCGCAAATCAGTCAGGTGACGAAAGGCGACTATTATTTGGTTTTCGAAGAAGTTCGCGAAGAAGAAATCGATGAAGTGCCGATTTTACTAGAAAACAATCGCTGGGTAGCACCATTTGAAACGTTAATCGAGATGTACAGTTTACCGAAATACAATGAAATTGATCCGACACCCTTTATGGCACCTTTTTACGCTTTAGCCTTTGGGATGATGGTCGCTGACTTTGGGTATGGTTTATTCTTATTTTTAGCAATTTTACTCATTAAAAAGATTTTTTACTTTGATGCAAGTATGAAACGTAGTCTAACTTTTTTCCAACTATGTGCGATTCCTACCATGATGTGGGGCTTAATTTATGGAAGCTTCTTTGGAATGACCATGCCGTTTCAACTATTGTCTAACCAATCAGATATTACTGAAATATTAATTATATCTGTTATTTTTGGGTATATTCAGATCTTCTTTGCCTTGATATTAAAATTTTATGTTTTATGGGCGAAGAAAGAGCAAAAATTCAAAGCGGTATTCCAAGCGGGTTCATGGATGCTTTTCTTATTTAGCGTTGGACTGCTAGCTTTGGGATTTATGGTTTTACCAGAGACGAGTTTAGGTACAATCGGTTCAATTGGACTTGTTATTTCACTAATTGCAGTCGTAATTGGTGGAAGTACAGAAGGAGAAACATTTGTTGGAAAGATTGGAACTGGACTCTATAGTTTAATGGATTTAACCAATTATATGAGTGACTTGGTCAGTTATACACGTCTGATGGCACTTGGTGTGGCAGGTGGAAGTATCGCTGCGGCTTTTAACTTAATCATTAGTTATTTCCCAACAGCAGCAAGGTTTACCATTGGAGCAGTTCTCTTTGTTTTACTGCATGCGATTAACATTTTCTTAAGTTACTTAAGTGCTTATGTTCATGGCATTCGTTTACAGTACTTAGAGTTTTTTGGTAAATTCTTTACCGGAGGCGGACGTGCTTTTAAACCATTTAAAGCAAGTAACAAATACGTGACCATTGTGTCAGATGAAAAAAAACAACAGGAGGAACAACAATAGTATGGAAAATTGGATTAGTTTTTTTTATGAGAATGGCGGCTTACTTTTTGCCGGGTTAGGTGTTGCAACGGCGACGATTTGTGGAGGAATTGGTTCAACGATTGGAGTTGGGATGACTTCCCAAGCGGCTGCAGGATTGATTGCTGAAGAGCCGGAAAAATTTGGTCAAGCTTTGATTTTGGAATTACTGTCAGCGACGCAAGGGTTATATGGATTCGTTATTTCCTTTATGATTTTCTTACAAATCACGGGAGACATTTCTTTCCAACGTGGCTTGTTCTTATTTATTGCTTCATTACCAATTTCGTTTACGGCGTTAGCCAATGGATTATGGCAAGGTCGCGGATCAGCTGCAGCTATGCAAATTTTAGCCAAAAAGCCAGAACATACGACAAAAGGGATTATTTTTGTAGCGATGATGGAAACATACGCTATCTTAGGTTTCGTTATTTCTTTCTTATTGGTGATGAGCTAGGAGGAAAAAGATGTCAGATATTACAAAATTAACGACAAAAATTAAAATTGATGCGGTCAAAAAACAAGCTTCACTCGTTAAGGAAGCAGAAAGAGAACTTTCTCAATCCGAACATTTGAAAAAAGCACAGTTAGAAAAAGAATCAAAAGAAAATCTTAAACGTTATGAACGTGAGTTACAAAGAGAGTTAAGTTTGAGAGTTTCTGAACTTCATGTCAAATCACGTAACCGCATTTTAGCGGCCAAACAACAAATTTTAGATGAGTTGTTTGAAGAAGCTAGAGTCCAATTACAAAATCTTTCAGCTGATCAAATTGAAGCTTTTGTTTTACGTAAACTTCAATTGATTCAAGTAACAGGTGACGTGGAGTTAATTTTTGGTGAAAAGACTTGCCCTATAATTACTAGCGAAATGCATCGACGCTGGCAACAAGCTTTAGGTGAAACAGTGACCATTCGACAAGCACAACACACGATTCCTAATCGTAGTGGGGTTGTTTTTAAACAAGGTGAAATTGAATTCAACTATTTATTCGAAGCCTTATTAGAGTCAAAAGAAGAGCATTTGAGTTATCAATTAATTGAGCTCATTTTTGAACAAGAATAGGAGGGATTGCTTGAAAGATATTCAATATAGCAGTGCAAACGTAAGAATTCGAACATATGAAGGACGCTTGCTTGATCGTGCTTTTTTTGAGCGTTTGCTAAGTGTTGAAAGAGCAAGAGATTTGTACCCTATTTTACTTGAAACAACTTATGGTGATTTTATCGAAGAAAGTACTTCAAAACATGATTTTGAAAAAGTGCTTTTACTAGAACAAAAGCGGACGTTTGAACAAGTTTACGCACTAGCTCCTGTCCGAGGAGTTGTCGATATTTTCTCTTTGAAATATGACTACCATAATTTAAAAGTTCTCGTCAAAAGCTGGTACACAAAAGAAGATTTGAGTGAACTAATCGTCCCTTTTGGTGCTTTTGATTTAAATACATTAAAAGAACTTGTCCAAACACGAGCACATAAAGGGGTACCACAAATTTTAATTGACTGTTTGGAAGAAGTTTTCTCATATATTGAAGACTATGAAGAGGTTCAAGGAATCGATATTATCTTTGATAACTATTATTGGCGTCATTTTTTAGAAGTTGCCGAACAGTCAAAAGAGCCAAGCTTTATCGAGTTAAGTCAGCGTTGGATCGATATGTTTAACTTATCGACGATTTTACGCAGTTATTTGATGGGGCGTAAAAAAGGCTTTATGCATGCGGTAATGGCTGATGGTGGGACGATCCCCGCGGCTGAACTGGTTGAGCAGATTCATCAATCGCTTGATAGTTTAGCGGCGTACTTAGAAAATACTCCTTACCGCCGTGTGGGCCAGTTATTAATTGAAGAAATGAAAGAAAACCAAACATTGAATCATTTTGATTTATTAAAAGATAATTTTATTATGAATTATTTTAAAGAAAAAAAGATTATTCCCTTTGGGCCAAGTGCGATTTTAGGTTACTTGTATGCCAAAGAAATCGAAATTAAAAATTTACGAATGATTTTTATTGGAAAAATTAATAAAATTCCAGAAGAAAAGTTAAGAAGTCGGGTGCGTGATTCGTATGTATAAAAAAATTGGCATGATGGGTGGTAAAAACTCGATTTTACCGTTTAAAGGACTAGGGATTGATGTTTTTCCAGTGACGGATCTTGAGGCAGCCAAAAGACAATTAGCCGAGATGGCACCAGAATATGGCGTTATTTTTATTACGGAACGCATTGTTGAACAATTAGAAAACGAAATTGCACAGTATGACAATCAGGTAACACCAGCGATTATCCCGATTCCAAGTAGTAGTGGGATTTTGGGAATTGGCATGCAGCGGTTGCAAAAGACTGTCGAAGAAGCCATTGGAATGGCAATTTTACAAGATGATTAAAGTAGAGGAGGAACGTCTTTGGCAATTGGAAAAATTATCAAAGTTTCCGGTCCTTTAGTCCAAGCTGTTGGCTTACAAAACGCGAAGATCCATGAGATTTGTAAAGTCAGTGAAAAGGGACTACTAGGCGAAATAATTGAATTAAAAAAAGGAATCGCATCGATTCAAGTTTATGAAGAAACAAATGGAATTGGTCCTGGGGAAGTAGTGGAATCGATAGGAACACCACTTTCGGTTGAATTAGCGCCAGGATTACTGGGCCAAATGTTTGATGGGATACAACGTCCATTAGATAAATTTATGGCGCAAGCGCAAAGCGATTACTTAGAACGCGGCGTAATAATTGATGCGCTTGATTGGCAAAAAAAATGGACTTTTGTTCCGAAAAAACAAGTCGGTGAGCGAGTAGAAGCCGGTGACATTATTGGTGTTGTACAAGAAACTGAAGTTATTGAACACCGTGTGATGGTTCCAAATGGCATTAGTGGTGTGATTACTGAAATCAAAGCCGGTAATTTTAGTATTACGGAACCTATTTGTGTATTAGAAACAGACAATGGTACTGAAAAGAAATTACCAATGTTACAACGCTGGCCTGTTCGTCGACCACGACCAAGCCAACGCAAATTGAAACCAGGGAGCCCACTTGTTACAGGACAGCGTGTCGTTGATACGTTTTTCCCAGTTGCCAAAGGTGGTTCGGCAGCTGTTCCGGGACCGTTTGGTGCTGGGAAAACCGTTGTGCAACACCAAATTGCCAAATGGTCGGATGTTGATATCGTCGTTTATGTTGGTTGTGGTGAACGTGGAAATGAAATGAAAGATGTTATCAATGAGTTCTCTGAATTAATCGATCCAAAAACCGGTAAATCGTTAATGGAGCGTACGGTCTTGATTGCCAATACGTCAAATATGCCGGTTGCGGCACGTGAGGCTTCGATTTATACAGGGATTACGATTGCCGAATATTATCGTGATATGGGTTATGACGTGGCGATTATGGCTGATTCAACTTCACGTTGGGCAGAAGCTTTGCGTGAAATGAGTGGTCGCTTACAAGAAATTCCAGGTGATGAAGGGTACCCAGCTTATTTAGGTAGCCGGATTGCGGAATATTATGAGCGTGCCGGTCGTTATGAGACACTAGGTAGTGACAATCGTGAAGGAAGTATTACGGCAATTGGGGCAGTTTCACCTGCAGGGGGCGATATTAGTGAGCCAGTCACCCAAAATACGTTACGAATCGTCAAAGTGTTCTGGGCTTTAGATAGTTCCTTAGCTCAAAAACGTCACTTCCCAGCAATTAATTGGACCAATTCTTATTCGTTATATGAGAGCGAACTATTAAGTTATTTAGATGATATCTTTGATGGTCAGTGGTCGAAACAAGTTCATGAAGCGATGACTTTATTACAAGAAGAAGAACGTTTAGATGAAATTGTTCAATTGGTTGGAATTGAGTCGCTGTTGCCGCGTGATCGGATGACTTTAGTAATTGCCCGTTCGATTCGTCAAGATTATTTACAGCAAAATGCTTTTGATGACGTTGACACATTTACTTCACGAGAAAAACAATTTTACTTATTGAAGAATATTTTGTCATTTTATCATGAAGCGTTGCGAGCGATTGAACTGGGTGCTTATTTCAATGAAATCATTCAAGGTACCACTGATTTCCGTGAAAAAATTGCGCGTAGTAAATACATTGCCGAAGAAAATTTAGATCAATTAATGCATTTAGAGCAAGAAATGAAACAGACTATTCAACAAATTGTTGAAAAGGGAGGGATGGAATAAATGCTAAAAGAATACCGTTCCGTCTCGGAGATTTATGGGCCGATTATGGTCGTTGAAAATGTTGAAGGGGTTAAATACGATGAACTGGTAGAAATTCGGACCGATAGTGGGGTAGTTCGACGTGGACAAGTTCTAGAAGTTTCAAAGGACAAAGCGATTGTTCAAGTCTTTGAAGGTACCAGTAACCTTGGAGCCGAAGAAAGCCGCGTGCGTTTTCTAGGAACAGGTCTGACTGTCGGTGTTTCCCAAGACATGCTCGGTCGAATTTTTGATGGTTTAGGTCAACCAATTGATAATGGACCACGTATCATTCCAGATAAACGTGTCGATGTAAATGGGGCTTCTATAAACCCGATGGCGCGCGCCTTCCCAGATGAATTTATTCAAACAGGTATCTCGGCGATTGACCATTTGAACACCCTCGTTCGTGGACAAAAATTACCAATTTTTTCATCAGCAGGTTTGCCACATAAAGAAATGGCTGCACAGATTGCCCGTCAAGCGACTGTACCAAATGATGAGGGCAATTTTGCCATCGTCTTTGGGGCAATTGGGATTCCTTTTGAAGAGTCGGAATTTTTCATTGATGAGTTTCGTAAAACCGGAGCTTTGGATCGCTCGGTCATGTTTTTAAACTTAGCTAATGATCCGGCAATTGAGCGGATTGCAACTCCGAGAATGGCGCTAGCAACCGCTGAATATTTAGCATTTGAAAAAGGCATGCACGTCTTGGTTATTTTGACGGATATGACGAATTACTGTGAAGCGTTGCGTGAAATTTCGGCTGCCCGTCGCGAAGTACCAGGTCGTCGTGGCTATCCGGGTTACTTATATACCGATTTGGCCGGTTTATATGAGCGTGCGGGGATGTTAACAGATAAACCGGGTTCAATCACGCAAATACCAATTTTAACCATGCCGGACAATGATAAAACCCATCCAATTCCAGATTTAACAGGTTATATTACGGAAGGACAAATTATTTTGTCACCTGATTTAGAAAAGCGGAATATTAATCCACCGATTGATGTATTACCGAGCCTTTCTCGTCTTAAAGATAAAGGGACGGGAGAAAATAAAACAAGAAAAGACCACGCAGCTACCATGAACCAAATGTTTGCAGCTTATGCCGATGGAAAAGATGCGAAAGAATTGGCAGTTGTGCTTGGTGAAGCAGCCTTATCAGAAGTCGATCGCAAGTATGCCCATTTCGCCGATCGTTTTGAAAAAGAATACTTAAACCAAGGTTTTTATAATAATCGAAGCATTGAAGAAACGTTAGACTTAAGTTGGAAATTACTTGCAACATTACCTAAGTCTGAACTGAATCGTATCAAAGAAGCGTATATTGAGGAATTCTTCCCTGAGACGAAGGAGTGAACGTAGATGGCCATTTTAAATGTCACACCAACACGAATGGAACTCAGTCGTTTACGTAAACGACTTGGTACCGCAACTCGCGGGCACAAACTTTTAAAAGATAAACAAGATGAGCTTGTGCGTCAATTTATCCAGATGGTGAAGAAAAATCAAACCTTAAGAAAAGAAATGGAACAAGCCTTATACCAAGGAATGGAAGGATATGTGTTAGCTTCAAGTAGCATTCCAGACCATGTCCTCCAAGAAGCCTTTGCCATTCCGTTGAATACTGTTTCACTCGATGTACAAAGTAAAAGTATTATGAACACGGAAGTTCCCGTGTTAAATACGATGTTCAAAGAAGAAACAGACGTTGATGATTTTTCATACGGTTTTATGTCAACGACGAGTGAACTCGATGTTTCTTTAGGACATTTGGAATCGATCTTACCATTGATGCTACAACTAGCGGAAATCGAAAAAACATGTCAGTTAATAGGGAAAGAAATTGAAAGTACGAAGCGTCGTGTCAATGCGCTTGAGTATTTGACCATTCCAAATTTAACTGACACCATTCAATATATCGAAAATACCCTTGATGAAAACGAACGTGGTAATGTCACTCGTCTTATGAAAGTCATTGATATTTTAGAAGCCGAGACTGAAGAATAAAAAAGGAACCAAAAATCATTTCGTTGATTTTTGGTTCCTTTTTTTTTATTCACGAACATTTTCAGAAAATATAAGAAAAAACAGTTAAAATAGTCGCCAAATGAAATATTTTAATGATATACTCGATTAGTTAGACAAAATAAGTTGTTCCACATTTTAGGAGGAAGAAAATTGTTCAAAAAAGTTTTAAGTTTTGCAGGTGTCTTGGGCTTGTCAATGCTATTGGCAGCTTGTGGTAGTTCAGGAGAAGAAAGTAAAGTAGATGCAAATGGTAACAAATCAATTGACAAATTATCAATTGGCTTTGTCCCTTCACGCGATCCAGAAGAAATCGTTTCTGCAACAGAACCATTAAAAGATATCTTAATTAAAGAAATGAAAAACCAAGGGTACGATATTAAAGACGTTGATATCACTGTTGGAACAAACTATGAAGCAGTAGGTGAATCTTTATCTGCTGGTACATTAGATGTTGGTTTCATTCCTGGTGGAACTTATGTATTATATGATGATGGTGCAGAAGTTATCTTAACAGCAACTCGTGCAGGTTTATCAAATGACAGCGATAGCCCAGTTGATTGGAACGAAAACAAACCAACAGCACCGACAGATAAACAAGCAGAATCTTACCGCGCATTAATTATTGCTGGTCCTTCTTCTAAAGGTCAAGCATTGGCTGATAAAGTGAACAAAGGCGAAGAGTTATCTTGGGATGATTTAAACGGCGCTTCTTGGAGCGTAATGAGTTCTTCTTCTCCAGCAGGATACATTTATCCAGGTTTATGGTTACAAGAAAATGCAGGTAAAAACTTATCTGACTTAAAAAATATTGTTCAATCTGATTCATACGGTAGTGCTTTTGCACGTTTAGCTTCAGGTCAAGTAGACGTTGTTTTAGCTTATGCAGATGCGCGTCGTGACTTTGAAGAAAACTGGATAAGTGAATTTTCTCGTGAAGCATCAATTTGGGATGAAACAAACGTTATTGGTGTAACTCCAGCCATTTACAACGATACGATTTCAGTGAGCAAAAACTCTGAAGTAATGGATGATGATTTAAAAGCAGCGTTACAAAAAGCATTTATTGAAATTGGTAATAGCGAAGAAGGTAAAGAAGTCATCGCTATCTACACTCATGAAGGATATAAAGAAGCAACTTCTGAAGATTACGATAATGAACGTAAAGCGCAAAAATTAATTCAAGAACAAAATTAATTCAATCGGTTGGGACAAGAAAGGGCTCGATTTGCCCCTTTGTTCCAACCTTTATTTTTACTATTTTAGTATGAGAAAGGATTTTATCATGATTAAATTTAAAAATGTCCAAAAGACTTATCCAAATGGACATGTCGGGTTAAAAGACATTAATGCTGAGATTCAGCAAGGGGAGTTCGTGGCGATTATCGGACTTTCTGGAGCTGGGAAATCAACATTTTTACGTTGTGTCAATAAGATGCATGATATTACAGAAGGCTCACTAGATGTGAATGGGACCGATGTTTCAAGTCTAAAAGGAAAAGAAATTCGTCAATTTCGTCGTAAAATTGGAATGATTTTCCAATCATTTAATTTAATTACTCGTGCAAGCGTGTTAAAAAACGTTTTAGTCAGTGCGGTACCTGAACTTTCATGGTGGCGCCGTGTCCTAGGGATTTTTCCTGAGGAAGCCAAAATTGCGAGTTTACAAGCATTGGACAATGTCGGTATTTTAGATAAAGCTTATATTCGTGTCGATCAACTTTCTGGTGGTCAACAACAACGTGTTGCTTTAGCCAGAACACTCGTTGGTAATCCACAAATTATTCTAGCCGATGAGCCAGTGGCGGCGTTAGACCCAGTTACTGCCAAACTTGTGATGGAAGATTTCAAACGTATTAACCGAGACTTCGATATTTCAATCTTACTCAACATTCACCACGTTGATCTAGCTTTAGAATATGCGGATCGTATTATTGGAATTCGTAAAGGTGAGATTGTTTATGACGGTTCTGCTGAGAATGTTACCCAAGAGATTTTGGATCACATTTATTTAGAGGAAGGTAAAGCGCATGATAAAAAATAAAGTCATCACATTGCCTAACGGAAAAACAGTTACGGAAAAACGTTCGAATCTACCTTTCGTTGTGTTGCTTGTTTTGATTTTTACAATTATCGCGATGCGCGTAACTGGCTTTGAATTTTCTGTATTAGTCAAACGTGGACATCAGTTTTTTGTTATTTTAAAAGAGATGTTTCCACCGAATCTTTCATTTGCCGAGCGTGTCTGGCAACCGCTTTTTGACACGATTAAAATGTCGTTATTAGGTTCGTTAGCAGGAGCACTTGTTGCTGTTCCGTTGGCAATCTTAGCGTCGTCTAATATTATTAAATCAAAAATCATCAACGCACTTTTCAAATTATTGTTAAGTATTTTGCGTACCTTACCAACGATCGTGACGGCTTTAATCGCAACCTTTATCTTTGGATTAGGAACGATGGCCGGAACATTAGCGATTTTTGTTTTCACGGTTTCTTATGTTGGAAAGCTGACTTACGAACAAATTGAATCACTTGATATGCAAACATTTGAAGCGTTAGAATCGTTAGGTTTAAGCAAACTGCAAGCCTTTCGTTATGCGGTCATTCCTGAAATTTTACCAACGTATCTTTCAACTTCAATTTTTAATTTTGAAGGGAATTTACGTTATGCTTCGATTCTTGGATATGTCGGAGCCGGGGGGTTAGGAATTATTTTAAATGAACAACTCGGTTGGCGAGAATATGGAAATGTCGGGATGATTCTAGTTGTCTTAGTCATTACGGTTGCTCTAATTGAAATGATTAGTGAATACAGCCGTAAAAAATTACAATAATCAAGGAGAATTTGTATGAATGATGTTATTAGCGCAAAGCTGAGTCAAGAACCATCAAAGAAAAAACAATACGCCTTGTTAACAATGATTATCGTAGCTGCCTTAATTTGGTCGCTTTCAGCCATTCAATTTAATGCGACAGATGATGGTGGGGCTAAAATTGCTGGAAAAATTATTTTAGGAATTTTACAACCTGATATGGAATTGTTATGGAATTTTACAAATCAAGGTGTCTTTTATTTATTATTTGAAACAATCTGTATTGCCTTTTTAGGAACGATTTTTGGAGCGATTCTATCAATTCCCGTTGCCTTTTTAATGGCACCAAGTATCGTACCAAAGCCTGTGTATTTATTCACTCGTTTCTTTGTAATTGTTCTTAGAACAGTGCCAGCATTAGTTTATGGCTTAATGTTTGTTCGTGTAACGGGACCAGGACCATTTGCCGGTGTGATGACAATGTCGTTAACTTCGATCGGAATGGTTTCAAAACTTTATGTTGACGTAATCGAAGATATCGATGTCGGTATTTTAGAAGCAATGGATGCGATGGGATGTACAACTTTTGAGAAAATACGTTTTGGCGTGATTCCTCAATTATTTGCAAACTTTACGTCGATCACAATCTATCGTTTCGATATGAACTTACGTGACGCAACGATTCTAGGTTTAGTTGGAGCCGGTGGTATTGGTTCACCATTGATTTTTGCGATGAATTCATATCGTTGGAATCAAGTGGGATCAATCTTAATTGGTTTAATTGTCCTAATTCTTTTAGTCGAAGTGCTTTCAAATCGCCTAAGAAGTAAATTAGTTAACGGGTAAGCTTAAAGGGGAGTGACATCAGTCGCTTCCCTTTTTTGCGTTTTATTCTAAATCAATCAGTCGATCTTTATCATAAACGAGTAAGTCATTTTCGTTAATTTCTCGTAAGACACGACAAGGATTACCAACAGCAACGACATTCGCTGGGATGTCTTTTGTAACAATACTTCCTGCGCCAATGACGGAATTTTCACCGATTGTAACGCCAGGCATCACCAGACAACCGGTACCAAGCCAGACGTTATCTTTAATATGAATCGGTAAATTATACTGAGCTTGTTTAATTCGTAAACCAGGGTGAATCGGGTGCGTACCGGTTGATAAAACAACATTTGGAGCAATCATCACATGATTACCAATGAAAATTTCGGAGTCATCGACTAAGGTTAAATTAAAATTGGCATAAACATGGTTTCCTAAGTGAACATGTTTGCCGCCCCAATTGGCATTTAGAGGCGTTTCGATATAACAACCTTCGCCGATTTCTGCGAACATTTCTTTCAGTAGCACTTGTTTTTCTTCTTGTTTTGAAGGAGGTAGCTGATTGTAAGCAAAGACTTTATCTAGATAAATCATTTGTTCAGCTGCCAGTTCCGGTGCATCGGCGTAGTAGAGCTTACCGGTATGCATCCGTTCAACTGATTCTTGTAAATCCATTAAATTCCCACCTTTAAGCGTTTTCTTTATTATACTTGAATCCCTTTAGAAAAGGGATGTTTTTTTATTAAAAGAAAGATTGAACGACGGTCGGGATTAACGTTCCAAATAGGCTTTTGGTAAATGGAAGCGTTGAGCATGTTCGAATTCATAGCCAATTTGGAAAAGGAGGTCCTCATTGCCTTTAGCTGCCATAAATTGGATTCCTAAAGGTAAATCTTCTTTAGTCGTAAAAGTCGGTAAACTAATGGCGGGTTGGCCAGTTAAATTTGCTAGTTGTGTGTAGGGTGAAAGAGCTAGACTTTTTTCAAACATCTGATAAATAATTGTAGCGGCTTCTTCTTTTGAACGTTGCTCAATGGTTGCTAATTCCGCTCTGATAGCATCACTTTGTAAGTCGGTCTCAATTTTGGGAGCGGGGTGCGCTGTTGCTGGTGATAAGAATAAATCGAAGTTTTCGAATTGTTTTTCCATTTCAACAGCAGCTGCATCCCAAGTGTTGAGCGAATGGATGTAACTAGAAGCGGATAATTTTTGACCGTACTGGTATAAGCCCCAAGTCATGAGTTCCATATCGTTAATTGTCAATTCACGTTTCAATTGAGTAGAGATATTTTCAAACATCGCGGCTGTTTCAGCACCATTCATTTGATAATAAGAACGAATCAGTTGGTCGCCATTAACAGGATATTTAATCTCAAAGACATCGTGTCCTTGAGCCGTTAAAAAGATAACCGCTTCTTCCACGGCATGAATGGCCTCTTTTGAAACAAGACTCCCAACAGGTGAGGTAGTTGAGAAAGCAATTCGTAGTTTTCTATTTGAAGGTTCATGATGAGCCCATTCCGTTTTTGGTGCTTGATAGGGAGCCGCATTTTCAGTGCCACGCATCGTATAGAAAAGTGTCTTCGTATCACGCATCGAAACCGTTAGGCCAAAAGAGATGGATGCCCCTTGCCAACCGCGCCAGCCGTCGGGACCGACAGGCATCGTGCCACGCGTTGGTTTTAGACCAATCAGACCATTGAATGAAGCTGGAATTCGAATGGAGCCACCGCCATCACTTGCGCCGGCAATCGGGAAAATACCCGCTGCGACTAATGCTGCTGCACCACCACTGGAACCACCAGCAGAACGAGATAAATCAGCCGGGTTACGTGTATCGCCATAGATTGTCGCATCGCTTACATTTTTAAAACCAAATTCAGGGGCAGTGCTTTGACCAATTGGAATCAAGCCAATCGCTTCTAGACGTTGAACAAAGTGGTTAGTGAACGGTGAACGAGCGTCACGAAATAGCCGACTACCAGCGGTGTTAAGCCAGCCTTTTTTCGTTTGACCAAGCATTTTCAAAGGAATGGGTAGTCCAGAAAATGG
>DXBN01000107.1 GCA_019116505.1 Candidatus Enterococcus avicola
CTTTCTCAGTCTGATTCTTTTATTACCTGGCCAAACATCATCTTTTGCAGCAACCAAAGAAAATAATAATTTTTCAGTCGAAGCAAAAGCAGCTTTAGCCTTTGATTTTGAAACAGGTAAAATTTTATATGAAAAAAATAGTGAGGAAAAGCTCGAAATCGCTTCTCTCACCAAACTTATCAGTTTATATGTGGTACAGACAAAAATCGCTAGTGGAGAATTAGCTTGGGACACACCCGTAACTATTTCTAAAGCCGTCTCTGAACTAAGTCTTAGTCCGGAATTATCAAATATCCCTTTAATTGAAGGTCAAAATTATTCGGTCAAAGAACTATTTGATGCCGCAACCATTGTCTCAGCCAATGCAGCGACTGTTGCTTTAGCTGAAAAAGTTGCTGGAACGGAGTTTGCTTTTGTCGATTTAATGAAAGAGCAATTAATCGCTTGGGGAATTGAAAATCCTCTGATTGTAAACGCTAGCGGTCTAAATAATGAAGATATTCCTGGTGAAATTTATCCTGGCTCTGCAAGAACCGATGAAAACAAATTAACTGCTAAAGAATTAGCCCTTGTTTCACGTAATTTAATACGTGATTTTCCTGAAACACTACAGGTGACTTCACAATCTGTTTTAAATTATACGAACTTAGATAATGAAGAAAGCATCATGTATACGACCAATCTTTTACTCCCAGGTATGCCTTACGCTAAAGCAGGTGTCGACGGGTTAAAAACAGGAACTACCGATCTTGCTGGCCGTTCATTAATTACAACCATGAAAAAAGATAATCAACGAGTCATTACCATCTTATTAAATGCTACTGACCAAGAGGATCCTGATGCGCGCTATACTGAAACAAGCCGCTTGCTCGATTATGCCTTTGGTTCTTGGGAAAGTAAGGCTGTTGTCACAAAAGGACAAATGATTCCGACAGTTGAGCCAATTCCAGTAGAAAAAAGTCTAGAAGGCAGCGTTGATTTAATTGCACAAGATACGATTGAATTGTTTTTGCCTATCAAAGAAGACCTCAACACTGTCGATTTTAAACTTGACTATCTTGATAATCAAGCCCTTTTAATCGCTCCTGTGGAAGCCAATCAAGCAGTAGCTAAACTGACTGTTACTTATCCGCAAGATACACTTGGATACCTGGAACCTGTCGAAGCCCTAACAACGATTTTAGTAACAAAAAGCAGCGTAGAAAAAGCAAATTTTTTCCAATTGACTTGGCAAAAAATCCAACAATTCTTTTCGAAACGCTAAGAAAGGAGAATCTCCCTTGCAAGCTATACTATTTTTGATTGTTCTTTTTAGTGGATTTGTCTTTATTTATTTGCAACAGCGAAAGCAAAATAATCCACAGTATTTTGTTCCCTTAAGTGCTTGGGGTAGTACGGTTCTAATTGTCTATTTATCAATTATTGAACTCCAAAATAAATCCTTCTATCTAGGAATCATTTTAGCGTTACTATTACTAATTTATTTAAACTACAAACGAGATAAAACACAGCTCATCAATGGTTTACTTTTTAATTTCTGGTTTGGTATTTTCGGCATCTATTTAGGATTTCACTTTTTTCAAACTCGTGATTTAATTGTTTTAGGTCTTTTCATTCTCCTATTTATGCTTGTGTTAGCTTTGGCAATCTTCGGGATGATTTCTTTAATTATTTTACTTTACTGGAATAGTTTAATCGTCCTAAAACGTGAAGGCCGTTCATTAGGAAACTTACTCACATTAATTTTAGCCATCTCTTTGAGCATGCTCTTACTTTACAATGCTTTTATCATCAATAAGATACCTGAATATCTAGTTTACTTATTTGCTATTTTACCTTTCTCACTCGGTTACTTTGCTATAGTATTTTTAAATTTTGCTACGATTTCAATGATTTATCAGCTCAATCGACCAAAACTAAACCAAGATTTTATCATTGTTTTAGGAGCTGGATTACTCAATGGGGAGAAAGTAACCCCTTTACTATCTCGTCGAATCGATACTGCTCTTAACTTTTATCAACGCCAAAAGCAAAAGACTGGGCATCCACTTAAAATTATTTTTTCTGGTGGCCAAGGTCCAGATGAGAAAGTCTCTGAAGCTTTTGCTATGAAACAATACGCTTTAGAACAAGGGATTCCTGAAGAAGATTTATTGTTGGAAGATTTATCGACGTCCACACAAACCAATATGGCTTTTTCTAAACAGATTATCGACAGTTACAACATTGATCACGTGAAAGTCATTTTTTCATCTAATAACTACCATATTTTTCGAGCGGCTATCTTTGCCCATCAAAATCAATTAAGAGCGGATGGAATTGGTGCAAAAACGGCACTCTATTATTTACCAAATGCCTTCTTACGGGAATTCATCGCAATTGTTGCAATGCATAAGAAGAGACATTTCTTAATCATCGGGATTGCAGGACTATTTTTACTCTTCATGGCAGTCATTACTTTTTTAATTCCCCAATAAGAAAATAAGCACCATAGACTTATGGAGAAGTCTATGGTGCTTTTATTTATACAACTGATTGTTTTCTTAAAACTAAATGGCGCCAGCGGACTTTAATTTGTCCCATTGCTGGCGAAAGAGCTTCTTTTACCGCGCAATATTTATCCACCATTGTAACGATATAACTTTCTTTATAGCGTGGTAAAGCTAGCGTTGCTCCCCACATATGTTTAATAATAATATCTTTTTCTAACTCAGACAGTTCGGTTAATTTTGCTGCATTTTCTGCTGCAATCCGTGGATGCATATACGCATGAGAACCTTCATCAAATTTCGTCGTACGCCAATCATAATAAAATAAATCATGCAGTAGTCCTGCACGAGCGGTCGCACGGACATCACCGTTCCATTTTTTTGCTAATTTATAACTATTATAAGAAACGCTTATTGAGTGGTCTAAACGTGTCGAATGGTAATGTTGTACAAAATCGGCCAAGCGTTGCACTTCTGTCGTTTCTAATAAGTCTTCTATATAAGATAAATATTCTTTGTCTTTTCTCCACTGTTCCGTCATATAGCTTACTTGCACCCTCTTCAATCATTCGATAATTTTCACAATTTTAAGTATAGCATCTTTTTTTCGAAAGTCTAAAAAACGAGGAAGTTTTAGTAAAATGTTAACAGTTTCTTAATTGTTCATTTCGTTCACAAAGTGGTACATTAAAATTCCACCAGCGATTCCAACATTTAATGACTCTGCTTTTCCGTAAATTGGAATGTAGAGATTTTGATTGGTTAAGGATAAAACCGCTTGACTAACACCTTGTCCTTCGTTACCTAATACAATCGCCACATCACGCACAGGTGTAACTTTCTTATAAGGTAGCGCATCTTTGTTCAATTCTGTCCCATAAACCGGTATCCCCGCCGATCTAAAATGTTTGATACGTTCGATCAGATTCCCGCTAATAATCGGTAAATGGAAATTACTTCCCTGCATACTACGTAAAACTTTGGAGCTATATAAATCAGCCGTGCCGTCGCCTAAAATAACGCCAGAAAAACCGGCAGCGTCAGCGGTACGAATTAACGTCCCTACATTTCCAGGATCTTGTACGCCATCTAAAAGCAGCCAAGCCCCTCTATAAGATTCAACAACAACATTTTGCTTATTAACGAGTGCGACAATTCCTTGAGGCGTTGGTAATTCGGATAAGTTTTTTAAAACATCGTGAGAAACGAGGTAAGTATCAATTTCTTGTTCCACTAGCCAGTCATGATACAATTCATAGCCTTTTTGATCGATAAAAACCGTATCGATTATGATTCCGGCTAAAACAGCTTCCTCAACTAAATGATAGCCTTCAAGTAAGTATTTATTTTGTTGATCTCTATGTTTTTTTTGATGGAATTTCTTTACATCTTTAATCGTTTGATTTTTTATTGATTGAATTTCTTTCATCTAATATCACCCAGAATGATTATAGCACGAAGTAAGAAAGATAACTTGTTGAAATGCGTAAAAAACGCTATCATTTATCTAAGGAGGGATTTTCTATGCATAAAGTTCGAATCACAGTCAATGGTCGTGTCCAAGGGGTTGGTTTTCGCTTTTCAACCAAAATATTAGCCGATTCGCTTGGTATCTGTGGTTCTGCTGAAAATCAAGACGACGGCTCGGTTAAAATTATCGCCATGAGTGAAGATAAAAGATTACTCCAACAATTTGTTGAACAAGTTAAACGCTCACCAGCTCCCTTTGGCCGTGTGGATTCCTTTCAACTAGAAAGGGATGAAACGATTCCTGAGAGCCATCACTTTACTACAAA
>DXBN01000108.1 GCA_019116505.1 Candidatus Enterococcus avicola
TAAATCAAAGCTTAAACCTTTAGAAAAAAATAATATATGTCGGTTGATTGACACAGTAAAATACTGTGCCTCAACCGAAGCCGATTCATCTACACGACTAAAGTCGCGAGTGTTCTCGGCTAGTTAATAAAATATCTTTTAGTGATAGGATAGGTATAAAGAGTCGCAATAAGTATGGATATAACGTCCTCCAATTCCAAGTAACGAAAAGCAAAAGAATCCTTAAAGCATTACGTGGTGGGATGGAAGGAAAGTAAAAGGAGGAATATCAAATGACCCAAAAATATGATCCACAGTTAGTTAAAAAAATTCAAGAAAAACAATATAAGGAAATTAAACGTGGCGTAGAAGTGATTGTTAAACCCATTCCAGATTCGGATATTAAAGGAGCGATGGATCCAAGGCTGTATCGTTCTATGAAAAAAGTGCATTTTTTAATGAAATGGATACCAAAAAGCCTAATGAAAATCGATATGGGACCTAAAACTATCCAGCGTTTGCGTAAAATGTTTAACAGTGTCGATAGTACATCAATGGTGAATGAAACAATCGAGGAAGTTCATCAAACCGTTCAAGCGTCGGATGGT
This sequence comes from Candidatus Enterococcus avicola, assembly GCA_019116505.1. Lineage (GTDB taxonomy): Bacteria > Bacillota > Bacilli > Lactobacillales > Enterococcaceae > Enterococcus_I > Enterococcus_I eurekensis. Next base: position 588 of record DXBN01000108.1, read on the forward strand.
TATGCGATTCCGATTACAATCTTTAAAAGTCAAAAGACAATACCGAATGCGCCAATTTTATACTTTATTCATGGGGGCGGTTTTTTGGCTGGTCGTACAGAAGTTGTATCCGAAGCGCTTAGACTGTTTGTAGCTAATACTGGAATGATTGCTGTCGGTGTCGATTATCGTCTAGCGCCAGAAAACCCTTATCCAGTAGGACATACTGATTGTTTTACCGTATTGAAATGGCTCGGATTAAATGCAAAGTTATTTGGAGGAGATAGTCAAAATATTTTTGTCGGAGGCGACAGTGCGGGAGGTAATTTGACGCTTTATTGTAGCAATCAAGACATTGAAGAAGGAACGAATCTTATTCGAGGTCAAATTTTGCTCTATCCAACGGTTAATATGGGTGGGATTAAGGATAAATACACGACCTTTACTATGGATGATATTGACATGTATGAAAAACATGAAGCACTCATTCGCCCGTCAATTGAAATGTTTAGTCAAGCGCAAGAGATGTTTGAAAAGATTTTAGGAACGAACGATATCATGAATAAAGATTTAACACCATATGTTGAGGTCAGTGAAAAATCGCCTGTAACGATGATTAGTTCAGGAGAACACGATTTTTTAACAATTGAAAGTCTAGCCTACGCTAAAAAACTTAAAGACCATGGTGTAGATGTGACCTTCACTTATTATTGTGGGCTTGGACATGCATACATTGACAATATTGGTAACTATCCGCAAGCAGAGGATTGTATGATTGATATTGCCAATTTTATTCGGCGAAATAAAGTCTAGTTCATTCATTAGATTAAAAGGATGAAGTGGCCCTTATTAGTCTAAGCCTGACATAGAAAAATTTTACGAATTATGAAGTCATTTCTTCAATCTTTTTGAAGAATATTCAATTCTCATAAAGCCCTTCGTTGTTAATTATTTTCAAGCTTGTTATAATGAAGTGATATTAAAAGCAATGTTTGCTCTGAAAAGGGTAAGCAATTGGGGGAGAAAAAGAATGAGAAACATTAAATTAACAATTGAGTACGATGGCCGACGTTATTTAGGATGGCAACGTTTAGGGGATTCAGAGAAAACAATTCAAGGAAAAATCGAAGGCGTTTTAGAACAAATTCTTGGCGAAAAAATTGAAATTATTGGATCAGGTCGTACCGATTCAGGGGCACATGCACGTGGACAAGTTGCGAACTTTAAGACGGCAAGCAACATGGATTTAACTGAAATGCAGAACTTATTAAATCGCTATCTACCGCGTGATATTATTATCAAAAAAATCGAAGAAGTGCACGAACGTTTCCACGCTCGCTACAATGCAGAAGGCAAAAAATATAGCTACTATATTTGGAACGAGGTTATCCCATCAGCTTTTGAAGGCTACCATACGTACTACTATCCGGAACAATTAGACATGGATAAAGTCAATGCTGCTTGTCAACGACTAGTTGGAACGTATGATTTTATTGGTTTTTCTTCTTTGAAAAAATCGAAAAAATCAACGGTTCGTACAGTTAAAGAAATCTCTGTCGAACGTGAAGGTAGTATTTTACATTTCACTTTTGTCGGTGATGGTTTCTTATACAACATGGTTCGAATTATGATGGGAACGATTTTAGAAATTGCAGCTGGTAAATTGCCTATTGAAACCATTGATGAAGTTTTTGCGAAAAAAATTCGTGCGAATGCCGGAGCGACGGCGCCAGCACTAGGACTATTCTTAGACGAAGTTTATTATCCGGAAAATAACTAAGCGAGAGATCAACAGTTTCCGCAAGCATAGTAAAGTAGGAGAGATAGGGTGAGATGCAATCGACATAAGGCTATTGAAGTCTATCGACAATCTGTTTTTGAAGGCAGTTTAATTTGTACGACGAATGAGTTACTCTTGCGTTTTGTTGCAAAGTTGCGTTCTGATTTACCGAAAAAAACCGCTCAATATCGTGTTGGAAATCTTTCACCGGGATATATGGATTATACTTACTTTGCTTTTTATGATGAATATTTGAGAAGTCAGCAATTACGCTTTGGGATTGTGTTAAATCACCATCAAATGCAATTTGAACTGTGGTTGATGGCACAAAATACGGAACGACAAGATTTTTACTGGGAGAAGCTAAAAGAGCCAGAGTGGAATCGGGAAAAAGTAGCGATGCCTCGTTATACCGTTTTGGATACCGTGATTGAAGCCAATCCATATTTTTCTGATTTAGACAAATTAGCCGACAGTATTTTAGAAAAATATTATTAGAAGTAGAAAGAATCTATCCTTTTTTAGGTTAGGTTCTTTTTTGTGTGCTAGACACTAGAAAGTCGCTGTGTCAGAATAAAGAGAAAAGAAAGCGATGATTGAATGGGACTTGTAGTAGAAATTCAACGATTTGAAAAGATTTATCCACAATTGGTTAATCCAGAGACATTGCATGTTTTTAATGGCCAAGCGATGATGCAAGTCGTTCAAGAAAATAACTTGTTGTCAAAGAGTCTTAAAGCGTCATTTAATGAGGCGATGTGTACGCGTGCGACAAGTTATCCAATTTTTGATGAAGCATTTCAAGAATTACGCGCCAAAGGTCATCAATCGACGAGTGACCAATATCAAGAGATTGTCATTGAACATTTACGACCACTCTTTGAAAAATCTTTTGCAACGATTGTTTTATGGTTTGGCGAAGATGTTTTTTGCCAGCTGAATTTATTAACTTTATTGGCTTTTTTGAACAAGAAAAATTAAAAATCCCGGTTCATGTGGTTACCTTTGATGAACCAACTTACGAAAAAATGACACTACATTCTGTAATATTAGCTGGCTTTCAAGCAACCTATTGCCGTGTTTTAATTGAAAAAAGCCCAGCGAATACGTGTCATTTTCCAATATTGGACGAGGCAATCGAATCGTATCTTGCGCTGCAACAAAAAGACAATCCGCTCACACGCTTTATCCAAGCAAATCAGGCACTGGAAATAGAAGCATTAGTCAGTGAATTAATGACAAATTTTCCACAATATGGTTATGGGGATATTCAATACGAGGAATTGATTCAGGATGTAAAAAATAACGCTAAGGACAATTAAATTGTTCCTAGCGCTATTTTTTTACCATTCGCGAGCTTCGTAATCGAGGTCTCTAAATAAACGATCTTTTTCTTTTTTTGATAAGTAACGCCATTGCCCCATTGGTAAATTACCTAATTCAATATTCATAATCCGTATCCGTTGTAAGCGATAAACTTCGTAACCGAAAACTTCACACATTCGACGAATTTGGCGGTTTAAGCCTTGCGTTAAAATAATTTTAAAATCATATTTTGATAATTGTTCAATCTCACAAGGCAAGGTTTTTGTACCTAAAATCCGGACGCCTTCAGACATCCCTTTAATGAATTCGGGTGTAATTGGTCGATCAACGGAAACAATGTATTCTTTTTCATGACGGCCTTCTGAACGTAAAATTTCATTCACGATATCTCCATCGTTGGTCATTAAAATTAAGCCTTCAGAGTCTTTGTCTAAGCGTCCAACGTTAAAAACACGCGGTGTGTGATTAACGAGATCAGCAAGATTCCCTTTGACTCCTTTTTCAGTTGTACTTGTGATTCCAACTGGTTTGTGAAGCGCAATATAGACGTTATTTCGGGCAACGTATAGTTGATTCCCATCAACGCGGACATCATCGCCGGGATTTACTTGACTACCAATTTTAGCTTTTTTTCCATTAATCATCACGCGGCCTTCTTCGATTAACTTATCGGCCCCACGTCTTGAAGCGCGTCCCGCCTCGCTGATGAATTTATTTAGTCGCATCTGGACACTTCCTTTATAAGAGAATTCTTCACTCCTAACTATACTGAAAAAGGCGTGGAAAGCAAGAAAGATTCTCGTTTTCTCATGCTAGTATCCAAGGTGTAAAGCGATATTGAGAAAAATTAAGAAAAACAAACGACACCAATCGTTGAATTTTTTGATTTATCAAAGCAATTTTATTGGTGAAAGCCGAACGTTTAAGTAAAATGATAATAAATCGACTGAATGAAGGGAATGATTATGAATGATTTATGTGGCATTATTGCGTGGAATCAACGTTGGAGGTAATAATAAAATTAAAATGGTTGATTTAAAGCGAGTATTTGAGTCCCTTGGGTTTAAAAATGTAAAAACTTATCTTCATTCAGGAAATATTATTTTTCAAGCACCCAAAGAATCCCAAACTATTTTAGCGCTGAAAATTGAAGCGA
>DXBN01000109.1 GCA_019116505.1 Candidatus Enterococcus avicola
ATTATTTTTAGGAGGAAAATAGATGTTAATTGGATCACACGTATCGATGAGTGGGAAAAAAATGTTGTTAGGAGCAGCAGAAGAAGCAGCGAGCTATCAATCGACTACTTTTATGATTTATACAGGCGCACCACAAAATACGCGTCGTAAAGCGGTAGAAGATATGAATATTGAAGCGGGTCTTGAATTTATGAAAGCACACGGCATGAGCAATATGGTCGTTCATGCACCTTATATTATTAACTTAGGTAATACGATTAAACCGGAAAATTTTGGTTTTGCGACACAATTTTTAAGAGAAGAAATTATGCGTGCACAAGCACTTGGTGCGACACAAATTACAATGCATCCAGGTGCGCATGTTGGAGCAGGAGCTGATGCTGCAATTGCTCAAATTATTAAAGGGCTAAATGAAGTCTTAACAAACGATCAAATCCCACAAATTGCACTAGAAACAATGGCAGGAAAAGGGACCGAAGTGGGGCGTTCATTTGAAGAATTAGCTCAGATTATTGAAGGTGTTACATTGAATGATAAATTGTCAGTGACTTTAGACACATGTCATATCCATGATGCTGGCTATAATGTTCGCGAAGATTTTGATGGTGTCTTAAATGAATTTGATAAGATTATTGGCTTAGATCGTTTGAAAGTGGTTCATGTGAATGATTCAAAAAATATTCAAGGGGCTAAAAAGGACCGCCATGCCAATATTGGTTTTGGTGAAATTAGTTTTGAAGCATTAAATAAAGTCGTTCATCATCCACAACTAGTAACGATTCCTAAAATTTTAGAAACACCTTATGTTGGTGAAGATAAGAAAAATAAAAAGGCACCATATAAATTCGAAATTGCGATGCTTCAAAGTGGTGTTTTCGATGGGAATTTGTTAGAAAAAATTGAAATGCAAGATTAATGAACGTAAAATCATCATAAATAACTGAATAATTCCGTTTCTTTTGGAAAAGTCTTGGGAAGGACTTTTCTTTTGATTTGATTTCTAGTAAAATGTTTCCTTGAGGGTACCTTTAAGGAAGGAGTGTTACTATGAACGTAGGATTAGCTATTTTATTTTTAGTAATTGGAGCAGCATTGGGTGCAATTGGAGGATTCTTCTTAGCACGTAAATACATGAAAGATTACTTAAAGAAAAATCCACCAATCAATGAAGATATGTTACGCACTATGATGATGTCAATGGGTCAAAAACCATCTGAGAAAAAGATTCGTCAAATGCTACAACAAATGAAAAATCAAAACTAAAGATTTTTAAATGAACGGGCTAAGAGAGCCCGTTTTTTTGTGCAAAGGTTATTATTTTTTACGTTTTGAATCGAGTGATAAGAAAAAACCACCCAAAGAATGGTACTTTCATTCTTGGGAGGTGCCTTATCACCGAGACTTATTAAGAAAATAAGGAGGAGAAATATGTCTATTTTTAGGAAATTAGGTTGGTTTTTTAAAGAAGAAAAAAAGCACTATATCATTGGAGTTCTTTCATTAATGGTTGTTGCTATTGTTCAACTTGTACCACCTAAAGTAATTGGTATTATTATTGATAAAATTGCAGAAGATCGTGTCGATTTAAACTCGGTTTTATTATGGGTTGGTTTATTATTATTATCAGCTGTTGCTCAGTATACCTTTCGTTTTATTTGGCGCACGAATATCTGGGGAAGTGCGGCTCGTTTAGAGCGCAGCTTACGTCGCCAACTATTTCAACATTTTACACAAATGGATCACTTGTTTTATCAAAAGTTTCGTACAGGCGATTTGATGGCTCATGCGACCAATGACTTGTCAGCCATTCAAAACGTTGCGGGGGCGGGAATTCTAACTTTCGCTGATTCGATTATTACCGGTGGAATGACAATCATTGCGATGATTATTTTTGTTGACTGGCGTTTAACATTGATTGCCCTGATTCCGTTACCATTATTAGCGGTTGCTTCGCGTGTGTTAGGTTCTAAATTACACGATGCTTTCAGAAGTTCACAAGCGGCCTTTTCAGATATTAATGATAAAGCTCAAGAGAGTATTACTGGGATGAAAGTGATTAAAACCTTTGGTCAAGAAAAAGAAGATATTGCAGAATTTAATACAAAAGTGAATCAAGCGATTAAAAAAAATGGCCGAGTAAACTTTTTAGAAGCATTGTTTGATCCAACGATTACAATAATTATCGGTCTGTCTTACGTCTTAACTATGATTGTCGGAGGACAATTTATTCTGAAAGACGTTGTGACTGTTGGACAACTAGTTACTTTTGTTAGCTATATTGGTATGCTTGTATGGCCGATGTTTGCGATTGGACGTTTATTTAACGTACTTGAACGTGGAAATGCTAGTTACGACCGAGTTTCCGATTTACTAAAAGAAAAAACGCATATTGTGGAGGCCTTTAATGCGCGTAAATCACCCGCAAAAGGTTCGATTTCAATTGATATTGAAGCATTCATTTATCCAAATGCTGAAGTTGCAGCACTAAAAAATATCAATGTCACAATTAATGAAGGCGATGTTTTAGGAATTGTTGGAAAAACCGGTGCAGGTAAGACAACCTTGTTGAAATTATTAATGCGTGAATATGACAATTATGAAGGCAATATTACCTTCGATAAAGATGATATAAAGCATTATACACTTGATGCCTTACTGCAATCGATTGGCTATGTTCCACAAGATCATTTCTTATTCTCAATGAATATTGCTGATAATATTCGTTTTGCCGATCCAATGTTATCACAAGAAAAAGTTGAAGAAGCAGCCGATTTAGCTGCAATTCATCAAGACATTGAGCAGTTTACAGAAGGTTATGAAACGATGGTTGGCGAGCGTGGCGTTTCCTTATCAGGCGGTCAAAAACAACGGATTTCGATCGCTAGAGCTTTGATTACAAATCCGGAGTTGCTTATTTTAGATGATGCTTTATCTGCTGTTGATGCAAAAACAGAAGAGGGAATTTTGTCAAAATTAAAACAGCATCGCCAAAATAAAACAACGATCATTACGGCTCATCGTTTAAGTAGTGTGATGCATGCTCAAGAAATTTTAGTTCTCGATGAGGGACGAATTACTGAACGTGGGACTCATGAACAGCTATTGGCAGCTAAGGGTTGGTACCAAAAAATGTGGGAAAAACAACAATTAGAAGCAAAAATAGAAGGAGGCGACCAATAATGCAAAAGCCACAATCAGAATGGGCAAAGTCAATGACTTTTAAAGAACAGTTAAAAGTAATTAAACGTTTGTTTGTCTATGCCAAACCTTTTAGAAACACTTTTATTGTCGCAATTTTATTTGCTATGGCTTTAGCGACGATCAATGCTTTTTTACCGCGAATCTTACAAACATTAATTGACCGTTATTTAACGAATCAAACAGCGACCGTCCAAATTATTTTATTCTTTGCCATGTTGTACTTACTAGGGACAATCTTAAAAGCGGTCATTTGGTTCTTTCAATGGTACTTATATTCATCCGCTTCATTACGTAGCTATCAAAATATTCGAGTGAAGCTATTTGAAAAATTACACACACTAGGGATGCGTTATTTTGATCAGACACCGGCTGGTTCGATTGTTTCGCGTGTTTCAAATGACACGGAAACACTTTTTGAATTTTGGCACGTCTTTTTAACGGTCTTAACCGGTATATTAGCGGTCATTTCATCATTTGTTGCCATGTTTCAAATTAACCAACAAATTGCGACGGGTATTTTATTTTTCCTACCAATTTTAGGTTTTGTCATTTGGTACTATCAACGATTTAGTTCACGGGTCTATCGACAAATGCGTGAGAAATTGAGTCAGTTAAATACAAAATTAAATGAATCGATTTCAGGAATGCAAATAATTCAACAATTCCGCCAAGAAAAACGCTTTGTTAAAGAGTTTGAAAAAACAAATGATGAGTATTTAGCAACGCGTTATGCGATGATTAAAATGAATTCATTGTTGTTAGGACCAATTATTAGTTTACTTTATACGTTTGCTTTAGGGTTTGCCTTAACGGCTTTTGGGATTAATGCACTGAGCTCGCCGGTTGAAGTCGGTTTAATTTATGCATTTGCGACGTATGTTCAAGCATTCTTTAATCCAATGAC
>DXBN01000015.1 GCA_019116505.1 Candidatus Enterococcus avicola
AAAGCAAGAATCACTAGAAAAGGGTTCGCTTTTTGCGTTTTTTCAGGCATCTCATCACTTTTACCTAATTGAGTCAGATTTGCCGTCTCAATTTTTAACGTTAATAAGAAACTAACCAATAAAAATAATAAAAAGTAGACAACAATTGTTAAGAAGATTCCTAGAATAGGAAAATAAAAGTCAAGACCGTTTGGTAAACTAAGAATTTTTTGGATCACAATTAAAATAGCTTTCATAAAAAGAACACCAAGCGTAATTCCTGTAAAAATCGCGCCTGTGCCAATCACCATATTTTCGCCAAAAAGAAGCAAGCGTAAATCACGTGGCTTAATTCCAAGCATGACGTAAATACTTAATTCGCGTTTTCGTGATTTTGAGAAAATCCCAAAGGAATACCATAAGAAGATAAATGATAAAGCGACAATTAAGATTTGGCTGACAGTCATTCCAATCGTTGCTAAGTGTGTAACGGTATCACTACTACCACCTAAACCCGATTTTAATTGCGGATGAAAGTTTAAAATCGCAAATAAAAAGAAAACAAACACCGAGAAGCTACTACTTAAAAAATAGCCACCATAAATGCGTTTAGAGCGTAAAACATTATTAATAATCAGCTTGAAGAAGCTCATGACTACGACCTCCCAAGTGACTTAATACTGTTAGAATTTTTTGATAAAATTCATCCCGATTTTCTCCTAGATAGATTTCATTGTAAAAGCGCCCATCCTTAATAAAAACGACACGGTGACAATAGCTAGCCGCAAAAGCATCATGTGTCACCATTAAGGTCGTTACTTGACGCTCAAAATTAAGCTGACTGAGTAAGCCCATCACATCATCAGCCGATTTTGAATCAAGGTTTCCAGTTGGTTCATCCGCTAGAATCAACATAGGATTATGAATTAAGGCTCGACAGATCGCGACTCGCTGCATTTCTCCGCCAGATAATTGATAGATTCTTTTATCACGTAAAGCTGAAATTCCGAGTTCATTCAGTAAATCTTCGGCCTTTTTTAACATTGAAGCGGGTTTTTCTCCATCTAAAGTCAATGGCAAGACAATATTCTCAATCACGGTTAAAGGAGCTAGTAAGTTATATTGTTGGAAAACAAAACCGAGATTATGACGTCTAAAATCAGCTAATCGATTTTTTTGATAGAGATGCGGATTTTCATTGGCAAGCAATACTTCACCAGTCGTCGGTTGATCAAGTGTCGCAATGCAGTTTAGCAAAGTGGTTTTTCCGCTACCAGAAGGCCCCATAATCGCTACCATTTCACCTTTTTCAACAGTTAAATCAATGCCTTTTAAGACCTCGACGGTAACTTCACCAGTGTAATTTTTTGTAAGTTGTTTGACAGATAGTAATGACATATTTCTCCTCCTTGTATCATGCTTAAACCAAGTTTATCAAGTCGCGAAGCTTTCAGCTATTGTTTTGGCGAACATCAAGCTTACAAAGATGTAAGATTGAAAAAGTAGCGTGGTAAGTCATTCACCACGCTACTTTTTGATTTTTTGAAAAGTGAAAGTCACCTTGGTTCCCAATGATGGCGTTGATTGAATTTGAAAATCAATCGCTAATCCTTCAGCAACTTGATTGACAAGGTAGAGCCCCATACCCGTTGCCTCACCAAATTTTCGGCCGTTTTCACCTGTAAAAAAGGCCCGTTTAATTCTTGGTAAATCAGAAGGTGGGATACCGAGACCATAATCAGTGATGGAAAGCACAACGGTTTCATTTGTCTCACTAGAAGTTATTTCAATTTTCTCTCCGGAATGGGAGTATTTTAGACTGTTAGTCAAGACTTGTTCAATCATAAAAGCCAGCCACTTTTCATCGCTAATGACAATTAAATCATCAGAAATTGTAAGAACAGGATAAATATTCCGTTGAATAAACGTACTTTTTTGCGTATTAATGGCAGACGTGACCACTTCTTTTAAAGATAATTGTTTTAAAAGAAAATCCGCCTGAAAGCCGGTACTTAAACGCGCTTCGTTTAGAGCGATATTCAGTCCATTTTTGAGTCGCTGTGTTTCTGTTAAAACCGCGGTTGGTGAAAGTTGGTGATTTTGAGCCATCATTTCCAAGACACTTAAAGGGGTCTTCATTTGATGGACCCATAAATTCATAAAAGTAATTTGTTGTTCGCGTCGCTTAGTCATGAGATTGAACTGTTTTTCTTCTTTCTTTCGTAAAATTTCGAATCTACTTTGAATTTGTTGACTAATTAAACTACTATCACCCGGTAGCATTGTCAATGTTTCACAGGATAGGAAACGATAAAGATGTCGTTTTGTATAATAATCATAAACAAACAAAAGTAAGAATAAAAAGCTCGAAATACCTAAGAAGTAAAGGACAAGACTCCAAGCAAGTGCATCGGTTAATCCAATAATAACCGCTACAAAGCTAATGATGGCCAAGCATGCTAAAAAGGGACGCCAATGAGTTTTAAAGTAAAAAGCCATTTAATCCACCTGCCAATTCAGCTGATAACCTTTGCCGCGAATTGTTGCAATACAATTGACTAATCCCAAATCTTCAAGTTTTTTTCGTAAACGTCCCATATTCACAGAGAGTGTATTATCATCAACAAAGCGGATATCATCCCATAATTTCATTAGCAGCATTTCACGCGGGACGATTCTGGGCGATTCCTCAATTAGTAGCTCTAAAAGCTCGCCTTCTTTTTTCGTCAATAACTCTATTTGCGTTTGATAATGGATTTCTAAACGCTCGGGAAAGTATGTTAGTTCGTGAAAAGTGACTGTTCGTTCTTTACTCATCGCATATTCACCATAAGCCCGTCGTAAATGACTTTTAATTTTTGCAATTAAAATATCGTTGTTAAAGGGCTTAACAAGGTAATCATCGCCACCATACTCCATTGCCATAACTTGGTCCATCGGGTGTTCACGAGCTGATAAGAATATAATTGGTAGGTTTGATAACTGACGAATTTTTTTCGTCCAATAAAAGCCATCAAAATAGGGCAAGTTAATATCCATCAAGATCAGATCAGGCTTGAATGACATAAATTCTTGATCCAAGTTTTGAAAATTTATAGCAAGGTGTACTTCGAATCCATATTTTTCAATTGTTTGACGAACTAATGTAGCTAGTGTGAAATCATCCTCAACTAGAAAAATTCTCATCCTTCCGACTCCTTTTTATGAGCGTCAACAAATTGTAAATGCTCGTTAAAATACTTTTTGTAACCGAAGTAACCGGCGATAATCGAACCTAAACTGGTAGTTGAAAGTAACATAAAGGTCACCATAATTTGATATTTAATCGCATGAACTGGGTCAACACCAGCGAAAATCAAACCAGACATCATCCCAGGCAAACTGACGAGTCCAACCGTTTTAGCGGAATCAATGGTGGGTTGCATCGCGACTTTAATGCTTTCTCGTAAAATGGGTTGCGAGGCTTGTTTGATTGTCGCGCCTAAAGCTAATTTTTCAAGTACTTGCTGGCGCTGATCATGGAATTTGGAGGATAAATTTCGATAGCACAAACCAATAGCGACCATTGAGTTACTAGCAATCATCCCACTAATTGGAATCACTTGCGAAGGAATAAATTGAATAGCGCCAGATAAAATTAAAATGCCCATCGTAATATACGTACTGACAGCAATCGCTAAAAGAGAATCCCAGTAACTCTTAATAAAATGGGGGTTACGCTTGTGGGCATTCCAAGCAGCATTTAATACAATAAAGAAACTCATGCTAGCTGTTAAAACGACATTGTTAACTTGGAATAAATATTTTAAGACGTAACCAACAATGGTTAATTGAATGACCGCCCGTAAGACGCTAAAGAGGATGTCTTTACTTAATTCAAGTTTTTCTTTTTGACTAATTAAAACGGCAATCATCACAAGTGCAAATGAAAACATTAAAGATAAATTATTGACCGCTAATTGATTCATTTAAAACGCCTCCTTCTTGAATCGTCACCATATGAGTAGCATTTGCTAATTCTTCGACATCGTGAGTGATTTGAATCAGCGTAACACCACTTTCGTGAATTTTTCCGAGTAGTTCATGGACGATTTGCTTATTCTCACTGTCTAAACCAACTGTGACTTCATCGAGTAGTAGTATTTTTGGTAAGAATAGTAAATTACGCAATAATGCGACACGTTGGCGTTCACCACCAGAAATTTCTGTAATTTTTTTATCAAGAAAATCCTCGGTTAAAGCAACGAGTTGTAAAGCTTTTTTAACTTTTAAAGCATCATAAGGCAGATCACGAATGGTAAATGGGAAAAGTAAATTATCATAGACAGTCTCACCAAATAAAGTCGGATTTTGAAAACAATAAGAAACTTCTTTGCGGTAAGTGGTTTTTTCATAAGCTTCTTGATCTTTATTCTGATAAGTAATTGACCCACTTGTCGGTGTGAGTAGGGAAGCGATGATTTTTAGTAGCGTACTTTTGCCACCCCCAGATGGACCGGTAATGGTTAACCAAGCATTTTCTTCAACAGTTAAGTTGATATTTTTTAAGATTTGTTGCTGATCAACTTGATAAGACAAATCTTTAATCGTTAATAAAGACATTTAAAAACCTCACTTTTAATTGATAGTCTTATTGTACCTTGTCTAATTTTATTATGAAAGTGTTGGAACCGAAATTTGACAATCAAAGGGAATCTTGTTAAATTATGAGAGAAATAAAAAATAAAACCTAGTAAATGGGGACAATTTTGTGAGTGTAGCAGGTATCTAAATTATAAGTTGAATAGCCAAAAAAATGGATTTTGTCCAGTTTATTTGGTGTACTTATTTATGATACCTATCGATGAACGAAGACCATTGGATTCTAAGCGATAGAGCATCAGTCTATCGTTTTTTTGTGTTTTCTAGGTTGGACATAGTAGAAACGACGTAACGGGATTGAAGGTATCTCTTTTAATAATGAAGGGGAGAAAGAACCATGAATCAAACAACATTAATGAAATTACAATACAATCAAGTGATTGAAAAAATTCAAGAAAAAGCGATTGGCGAACATAGTAAAGCAATCATTGGTGAATGGTTACCACAAAGCCATTTAGCAACAGTTGAAAAACGTCAAATTGAAACAAAAGAAGCGCGCTTAATTTTAGACAGTAACCAACATGTCCCTTTTATGGGATTAAGTCGGATTGTTGTCTTAATGGATCAAGTCCGAAAGGGTTTAATTTTAACCCCAGGAGATTTAGTTGAGTGTGGTGATTTTTTACGTAGTAGCCGTTTAATTATGAAATTTTTTGAGAAAAATCAATACCAAACACCAACGCTCTATGCTTACAGTCGCTACTTACCAGATTTAATGGAAATTGAAACAGCAATTGAAGCGAAAATTAGTAATCAAAAAATTGTCGATACCGCAACGACTCAACTGGCAAAAATCCGTCGCAAAAAGATTGAACTCCAAAAAGAAATTCAAGAGAAGTTAATGAAATTTATTCGCCATGGAAAAAATAAAGAAATGATTCAAGAGAGTATGGTTGTCAAAAAAGGCGAACATTATACCGTACCGATCAAGGCCAGTTATAAAAACAAAGTGGCAGGGACTTTGATTGAGGAATCGAGCAAAGGGCAAACCGCATTTATCGAACCAAGTGCGGTTTCAAAATTAAATGAACAACTCAATCAACTGATGATGGAAGAAACGATGGAAGAATATCAAATTTTAGCGGAGTTAACGGGTTATTTAGCTGAAAATGAAGCAGTGATTGATCAAGCGATTGAAACGATTACCGTTTTAGATTGTATCTTTGCTAGAGGGAAATATAGTCGAGAAATCAACGGCGTTACGCCAAAAGTCAATAAGGAAGAACGCATCCACTTGATTGGTGGACGCCATCCGTTTTTACCAAGCGATGCGATTCCATTAAATTTTGAGATTGGAGAAGCTTACCGAGGATTAGTCATTACTGGTGCTAATGCGGGCGGCAAAACAGTCGTCTTAAAAACGATTGGTCTTTTAACGCTAATGGCGATGGTTGGTTTACAAGTTCCAGCCAAAGAAGGAACGGAATTGGCCGTTTTCGATCAAATCTTTGTTGATATTGGTGATCAGCAAAACTTAGAAAATGCCTTGAGTACTTTTTCGGGACATTTAAAAAATATTGGCGAGATGCTACCTAAAATCAACCGTCATACGTTTGTCTTATTTGATGAAATCGGTAGTGGAACAGAACCAAATGAAGGGGCATCGCTTGCGATTGCAATCATGGGTGAGATGTATCAAAAAGGGGCGATTATCGTTGCTACGACTCACTACGGTGAAGTGAAACGTTTTGCACAAGAACATGAGGATTTTGTTCCAGCAGCGATGGCATTTGATCAAGAGACATTGTCACCACTCTATCGTTTAATCGTCGGCCAAGTTGGAGAAAGTCAGGCACTGTGGATTGCTCAAAAGATGAATTTAACTGCTAATGTCATAGAAAAAGCTCAAAGCTACATCAACAAAGCGCCGTTTGAAACAACCCGTCAAACATTTAAATTGGCACAAAAACCGTTGAATACAAGCAACGAAACGCTTGTTTTATACGCAAAAGGAGACCGGGTTGAATTAACAGAAAGTAAAAAAGTCGGTCTCGTTTTTCAAGACGATGAACAAGAAAATGTCCAAATCTATGTTGATGGTGAAATAAAAGAAGTATTGCGCCGTCGCATACGATTACTTGCTGGTCGAGAAGTGCTCTATCCACAAGATTATGATTTGGAACAACTTTTTAGCGATTTTCACGAAAGAAAACAAGAAAAAGATTTATTACGGGGTTCGAAAAAAGCCCACAAACGTTTGGATAAAGAAGCCAAACAAAGACGATTCAATCAAAAGGACCAGTAGAGAGCTTACTTGATAATGATATATTTCGGCTGAAAAAAATCGATTTCTAATGGTAATTTTGATTAAACTTGCGTATACTTTGTCTAATCGATTTTGAAGTGAAAGTGGCGTGATGAATTGGAAACGAAAAAATTAAAACGAGAAATCTCTTTGAGTGGTGCTTTATCGACGGTCATGGGAACGGTTATCGGTGCGGGGGTCTTCTTTAAAGCAGCTGCCGTTGCCTCACATACACAGTCAGCAGGACTGGCATTATTTGCTTGGTTACTAGCCGGATTCTTAACGATTTGTGGGGGATTAACAGTTGCGGAACTGGCAACTGCCATCCCTAAAACAGGTGGCGCGATTCAATATATTGAGGCAACTTACGGTAAATTACCCGCTTTCTTACTTGGTTGGGCACAGTCAATCATTTATTTTCCAGCCAACATTGCGGCACTGAGTATTATATTTGCAACGCAACTGATTA
>DXBN01000110.1 GCA_019116505.1 Candidatus Enterococcus avicola
CCCCTCTTTACTAGGTTTTGGACTTTCATTGGTACCATCTCTTACATCTATCAGTTCTTTTAATTTTTTTTCTTCCCACTCTGGATAATTATTTCCATTTTCATCTTTGAATCGAAGTTCTTTAGAGAAAATCTTTTGCATATATCCCTTTTTTTGTTCTTCTAATTTAGCCAGTTTTTGTTCTTCCAATTCGATTTGACGATCGAGTTTGCTGAAAAAATCTCCTATTTTTTCTTGTTCATCAAAATTCTTAGGTATGTTCACTTTAATACTACCGATTTCTTTAAAATTTAACCCTTCTCGACTACCGCCACTTTGTGCTTTAAAAATCTTTTTTTGCCCTTGTGGACTCAAAAGAAACTGTCCCAAGAAATTAAAACTAAATTCTTTTTTTAATCTAATAATACAAACATGTTGATTCATATTTATATGAGTTTTACTTAATGTGTTAATAGCACTTCGACCAATTGATGCTCCAGTAATATTTAATAAAATATCTCCAAAATAACTCTTACTATTTTTCATTGATTCATCTATCTCAGAATCAATATACACTAAATCATTTAAGTTTAAATAACCATTTTGAATATTTTGGCTTCTAAAAAAAGGGATTCCTTCACTTAGGTAATTTGCGCTTCCTCCTTTTGGAGTTTTACCACTACCTATTTTAGTAGTTAAATTATCTATTTTTTTCTGTACCCACTCATATTCAAATTCTGGAAATCTTAAGTCTGGTCTCATAGTTTCACCTGCTTCATTTATCAATTAATTTCTGTTGCATTATTCCAATTTCCTTATTTACATTGAGCCTCTGTCCCCTTAACAAACCCTAAAACTGTCGACTCGTCGGGGTAATAGCTCACGCTATCCCCGACATTCGTCGGAACAGTTTAGTTAAGGGGACTTCTCAATATAAATAAGTTTTCTCGGCATAATTGCGTCGTCTTTATAAAGTGTAGCCATCATCTCGTTCATCTTCAAAAATAATTTCTGGTTCTTGTCTTTGATACTTTTTCTTAAAGAACTGTTCATCTTTGTCATCTACAATCATTGTTTCTCGCATTTTTGAACTCTCTAAGTGATTATCAATATAATCGATCAACCTATGATATGCTTCTTCTTTCATCACACCTTTAATCAATCTAAATACGCTGTTAAATAAATTATATGATTGATTCAGTGCTTTATCTTTTTCTTTATTCTGCTCTAACAAATCATTATAGCTATCTGCTAAATCATTATACTCATCGACTAATTCCACATTTTTAAGTTGCTCTTTTATCAATTCATCATCTAATTGTTTATATCTTTGCTTTGCCTCTTTCAACGCTCGTCCTTCTTTAATATATTCATAGTCTTTAATAATCAACTGTGACGCTGTAACTTGCTCCTGCAATGATTCAAACTCATTTTTATCTATAACGACGTTGCCTGTTTCTTGTGTTTCTTTGCTAAATAATCCACCTACTTTTTCCGTTTCGAGCTCATACGGAACATTTAAAGGGGTTTTAAGGACATTTAAGGCATTTTGGTACTTTTCCATCACTTCTTTGCTTTCTTGCTTTATATGGTCCAATTTTTGGCTCTGACGCTCGTATTCTTCTTTGTGATAATCTGTTAGCTGTTTATATCGACTCACTTGCTCATGTTGTCTCGGTGTTAACTCTCTTGATATACCTCTACTCAATTCATAACCGCAACTATTGATATATTCGTTGAATCTATCTTGAAATTCAGTCAGCGCTTTTTTATTACCTACCACTTCTTTCGCACTCAATCGTCCATCTTCTGTTATCGGTACAACACCATAATGCATATGAGGCGTTAATTCGTCCATATGTACCGTTGCATAAAGTAAATTATCTTTTCCATATTCTTGTTCTAAAAATGACTTTGCATGCTCAAAAAACATCTTTGTTTCTTCTGGTGTTAATTGTTCAAAAAAGCTATTGTCTGATGTAATCAAACCATCAATATGTTTTACGGCATCTTTCCTGATTTTACGTTTACCTTTATAATTCTGTTCAATTTTCTCATCAATTTTTTGATTGAAATCGATCAAGTTATCATTCACTAAATCATAATTCAAATACGAATTTTCCAAATCAATATCCAGATTTTCATAATTTTTATTTTGTCTTTGGACGTGTTTTTGAATGCCCCTAGTATTTGTTTGTGATTTCACTTTAGCAATTCTAATAATGGAATACGACATAATAAAATGACCTCCACTGCACATGATTTTGCGTAGCTTTATTTATTAAAGTATAACACACTAGACTTATTTACTTCGTAATTAAGTCGTTAAACCGTGTGCTCTGCGAGGCTTGTTTTTGTGCAAGCACAAAAAATGGACTGAACAAGTCAGTCCATAAGTTCAAAAACTGCGACCAAAAATGGCGGTCGCTAATTCGTTTTTAAATTTTATGATCACATACGTGAATAAAATTTAATGCACTCAAAATTCAAAATCTGATAGCCAAAAATCAATTTGCTTTTGCAATTGTTTTTCGTTTTCTCGTAAAGTCAATTTCATTATTTCAGTTAAATCAATTGGAGATATTTCTTTGATTATTTTTTTATATTTATATTTAGTTCTCTTATTCAATTCTCCCCATTTGCCTTCTTCATGAATTAACATGTAAACCATTGCTTGTTCATTTAATTTTTCTGGCGAAGTCCAATCTGGTTTCAAGATATGTAAATCATTAAAACAATCATTCCAATAATCCACCATATCTCTTTTAAGTTCAATTTCTACACGCCATAAGTGTTCAGACATAACTTCAACATCTGCATTGTCTTTACGTTCTTGCTTTTTATTGTAAATTCTAATAAAAACAAATACCAAATTCAACCCCCCCTCTTTTGTTATATTAATTCTATTAACCAATAAAATAATTTTGCGCCTTCCAATTCCACTGAGCTACAATCGAATACGCTTTTTCTTCAACATCTGAATCCGCATCATCCACTCGTACCAAATCACCATCTTCAATATCATCTAAATTCAATTGCTTATGCACTTCTTTCAGCAATCCGCCATATGAAATCATGCGTTTTCGATACAATCCTTCTTCCAAGTCCTTTACAACCTCTAAATCATTTTCTAGATTACCAGTCAAATAGTCAGAATCCTTAACCGAATATTTTGCAGTTTCTTGCACCGCTGCTTGAATCGCAGTGAACTCTTTTTCCTTATTACGTTTTTTATTTTTTACAGCCTCAATATGAACGACTGGCACATAATCCAGCTTCATGGCTTTTTGCCAAAGGCTTGTCCAATCTTTTTGCGCTAAATAATTTTCGCTATCTCTAAAATATTTCGACTCAACACATAGCAAAACATGCATGTGCTGATTATACGAACCATCTTTTTTATTTACGGTTACTTCTGTTGATCGCATGAAGCCAATCATATTTTGAGATACTTTTTTATATTTCATTAAACGATTAAAACCTTGTGCCATTACTTTCAAACTCTTATCCAATGTTTCACCATCAAATACGTTTTTTACTGTCAGCGTTAAAAATAACCAACGGGCTTTCGGTTTTTGACGAATCACTTCTTCTACAACATTTTTTGTCTGTAAACTTCTCTTCATCGTCTTCCTCCAATTGCACATCGGACATAACGGTGACTTACAAAACCATGCATTTGCTAATTTCATGCGTCCTTCATATGTAATATCAAATTCTAAAATTTCACCACA
This sequence comes from Candidatus Enterococcus avicola, assembly GCA_019116505.1. Classification (GTDB taxonomy): domain Bacteria; phylum Bacillota; class Bacilli; order Lactobacillales; family Enterococcaceae; genus Enterococcus_I; species Enterococcus_I eurekensis. The sequence goes on from DXBN01000110.1 coordinate 3,714, forward strand.
ACCGGAAACCCGTTCTGCTTTTTTAAAATGCAATATTTCTAACAACTCAAAATAACCAATATTCGCTAGCTTTTTTTCTTTCCAAGGTTGAGTTTTCCCGTTTGCCTTTTTATCACAAAGTACTGTTTTTTGGTCTAAATCCATGTTATCATGGGTACACATGTAAATATAAAAATCTCCTTTCAGGATTCCTGAAGGGTACAAAAATCCCTATGTTATTTGATTTTGATTCGACACCTTAATCATAACACGTTGGGATTTTTTTGTATATTTTTCTTTCAACACTTAAAAATGCCACAAACCCAGTCACATCAAGCCTTTGAAGTACTTTCGAAAAATCTTGTTATTTCTATATGTATCAAGATAAGAAGAACTCCAATTTGCTACCGCAAATTTCCGTTCCCAAAAACAAAAACCCCCAAAAAAATGGGGTTTTTTTTATATAAAAAAATCAAAGTATATATTTTTTTATATATTTTTTCTATCTTCCCAAATCTTTATTACGCTCACGAGCCTGCTCTCGCTTTTCTAGGCGCTCAAATTCGCCCGCTGATACCTTTTCCTTCACTTTTCCTACAAACTCCTTAAAAACGCTTTTAAACGTCTTTAAATCGCTTGTACGGGCTTTTAAGAAGTCTTTGGTGAATTTATATATCTCTCCGATTTCAGCCTTTAAATCGCTTATATGAGCCTTTAAATTACGGTTTTCCAGCGAAAGCTTTTCGTTTTCATCGACTAACTCACATATCGTATTTGCGAATTCACTGTTTTCAGCATTCAATTTTTTATTTTCTCGCACAAGATCCGTAGCTAATAATCGCTTGTAATCGTCTTTGACTTCTAACGCAGCCGTTCCAATTTCCATTACTTTTTTTAACTCGGCAGGACTAACTACAAAATTCCCTGTTGCCACTTTTTTCTCTTCTGTACCGAAAAGCCCTGTTTTCACTTTTTCGATTTTGAATTCTTTTTCTGCTTTGATATTAAATGTTCCAGTCGGAATTTTTTCGAGTAATTTTTGCTTGAGTTCAATTTTTTCATCCAGCTGTTGCAACTCTATTTCTTTTTCCGTAATTTGCTTTTTGACCTCTTTAAATTCATGAATGTCCTCGATGTTATTTTCTTTTGTTTTCCCAGTTGCACGTTGCACATCAAAACCACGATCACGTAAAAATTTCGGCAATTCATCATGAATGTAATTTATTTTCACTTTGTTCATGGAAACACGAGCTTGCAGTTTGCCGTTCTCTTTGTTCACTGGTACAAAATGCAGATGCATGTGAGGTGTCGTTTCGTCTTTATGAATTTTCGCACTTACGACATTTTCTTTTCCGAATTCCTCACAGAAAAATTCATAGCAAGCCTTGAAATAATCATCGGTTTTTTGCTCGCCCCAAATTTTCGCTTGTTCTTCAGGCACAGTCAAAATATTGGAGTACATGACGACAGAATTTTTTTGTACACGAGAGCCATTCGCTTTTAAATCATCTACTCGATCTTTGACACGCTGGTATAAATTTTTATCCGAATCAACCAGCTCCATATTATTTTTTGTTCGGTCCGAATCAATATCTTTGTTCGAAATTTTGCCTTTTCGCTCTTGCTCCATCTCTTTGCCTTTGACATCTTTAATGTAATTTTTTTGTGTGTTCCAAGCCAATTCCATGTGAGTGATACCCCCGATACTCTTAGCAAATTTATTTGCCAAGAGTATAGCACGTTATACTCTCGCAAGCGAGAGAACGTGCTCTGCCGAGGGCTGTTTCGGGCTAATCGCCCGACCGGAAACGTGCTGAGCGCACATTGTTTCCGAAGGTCAAAAGCAAAAAACAGAATGGTGGCCAATCGTTAATTTACGATTAGCAGCCATTCCGTTTTTCCAAAAACCGAACACCCCAAAAAGACTTTTTCAATCGCAAGGATCGGGTAGTATTTTTCAAAACGCTACGCTGAAAAATCTCCACCCTTTCCTCCTTGCAATCGAAAATTTTTCGGGCAGTGTATCGGTCATACCCCCGATATACGAAAAAATGGAGCTTTGTATATCGGATTTTGCCTTTCAATTGTCGCCCGAAAAACCGTCAAACTTGCCGACCAAATATTTTTCATGTGCCAGGTGAAATCTTCGCAATGAAAAGCACCCCCTCAACCAAAAAAATGGAGGGGAAAAACCTTTTTCGTGAAACAGAAATTTTATGTCGAGAAAGTCTCTTTATCGTTAGGGCTTGCTTATGCAAGTGGAATCTGACGGTCAAGTGAACCTTGAAATAAAATAACTCTTTAAAATCTTTTGCTAGTTGTTCTTCAATATTTTTTATTCGGTGCATCTTCCAAGTAAAGTATAACACACTAGACTTATTTACTACGTTTCATAAGTCATTAATGCGTGTGCTCTGCGAGGCTAGTTTTTGTGCAAGCACAAAAAATGGACTGAA
>DXBN01000111.1 GCA_019116505.1 Candidatus Enterococcus avicola
GTCTAGCGGTTAACTCTAATACCTAATTGGCCGATTGAAGAGGTAAGATAACGACGTCTTATTAAGAGAAAAAGGGGGAGTATTCAATGATGTATTTAGTTGTTGCTGTCACGTACAATAAGCAAAAGAAAGTTAAAAAGTTCAAAACGTATCGAGAGGCTCTATCTTACGCCACGAACTATCGTGTTGTTTCTCAAAGTCAGGTGATTAAAAATGAGGTCGTCATTGCTGATTTTATATTTTAAACTAAAAAAGGTTTTTCGTAGGTAATAGTATTACGAAAAACCTTTTTTATTAGTGTGATTGTTTGAAAAGCGTTTCCAAATGGATGGCCGCTTCTTCGTTCGGTGAGATAATAACCACGATATCAAATCCCGCAAGCGAACAAACTTTCTCTTTCATTTCGACTTCGTCAATGGCAGCCGCTAAAATCGGTGCATTGTTTGGAATCGTATGTAAAATGGTCATAAATTGGACACGATCGATCTTTGTGACAACATCTTGAACCATTTGGTTGAGATGGTTATTTTCAGCGACATCATCATTTGTTTTTTCTTCGAATTGTTGAAAAAAGGTTTGACCGGTAGCATCAACAGTTTTGACGATTTTTAAATCACGAATGTCACGAGAAATTGTAGCCTGTGTGGCATTAACCCCATGCTCCTGTAATAAATGGCGCAATTCATCTTGTGTTCGGATAGTGTTTTTCTGAATGAGATTACCAATAATCGCGTGGCGTTCACTTTTTTTCAAATGACTTCCTCCTTGTATAATATTCAGACCTATCATACCAAAAATGTATAAATTTTCATAGAAATAAATGAGGAGTCTAATGGAAAAGCATGTTAAAATAATACACACAAGAAAGTACGAAAGATTAGGAGTGTTTTTGTGTTAGAAGCTTATTTAAATATTTTAGTTGTTTTTGCTATCATGTTGGTTGGCTATGTGCTGACTTGGCGCAAATGGTTTGATAACCATATTGCCGATGTGTTTTCAAAACTAGTCTTAAATATCGCCTTGCCGCTAAATATGTTCTTAAATATGACTGAACGCTTTACGAAGGAAGAATTTTTAGGATTGGCCAAAGGGATATTATTACCAGCTGTATCAATCGTGATTACTTATTTGATTAGTATTGCCTACGCGAAGTTAACAAAAGTACCGGCTGGACGAATTGGTGCATTCAAAACGATGTTTACCGCATCAAATACGATTTTTATGGGATTGCCAGTCAATATCGCGGTCTTTGGTGAAAAAGCAGTGCCATATGCATTACTATATTATATTTGTAACACGACGTTCTTTTTTACCTTAGGAATTTATTTAATTCAAAATGATAACCTTGAGCGAGCGCACATCAGAGAATCATTTGATTTACGTTTCCTTTTGAAAAAATTATTGTCACCAGCACTGCTAGGTTTCTTTGTCGGTTTATGTTGGATGTTACTAGAAATTCCATTAGCAACCCCTTTACGCGATTTTTCACGTTATTTAAGCCAATTAACGACACCACTGTCATTATTTGTGATTGGTATTATTATTTTCCAAACGGGAATTAAAAACTTAAAATTAGATAAAGACACGCTTGGCGTTTTACTTGGACGATACGTCATTAGTCCACTAGTAATTATCGGGTTATCCAAATTTATAGAAGTGCCAACATTGATGTTAAATGTCTTTATTTTACAATCCGCGATGCCAGTCCAAAACTCAATGCCGATTCTTGCGAAAGGTTATGGTGCTGATGAAGGTTTTGCAACAAGTGGACTCGTTTATTCGATTATTAGTTACTTGTTCGTCATTATCATCTTGTTAAAAGTTATTTACTAGAGAGTACATGGCTGCTAAATAGGAGCAAGTTCTCGATTAAAAAAATAAGAGAACAAAAAGAATAGGTAATGATTATGAACTGGCGGTTACACTTTCGTGTGAAAAGGTCGTTTATGTTCAATCTGGTTCAAAAATCAAATAGTAGTTATGTGAAGTTTAGCTTCTGTTGTACGAAAAATTGTTGTCTACGCAATTCATTTTGTCGTTACTACAATCTATTAAAACAAAGCGCTTGAAAAATCTATCAATCTATATTATACTGTTTGAGGTTGTGTTTGTTCGAGTAACAGATAACAACTAAAAACCACATCTCAAAAGATGCGTGGAGTGGTGCTTGCGTGCAAGTTCTTCACACAGTTGACTTTGAGAGAGGAAAAATAAAAACCAAATGGAGGAAACAAAAATGGCAGTAATTTCAATGAAACAGCTTCTAGAAGCTGGTGTACACTTTGGTCACCAAACTCGTCGCTGGAACCCAAAAATGAAGAAATATATCTTCACAGAAAGAAACGGAATCTACATCATCGACTTACAAAAAACTGTTAAGTTAGTAGATGCAGCTTACGAGTACATGAAAAACGTTGCAGACGAAGGCGGAATCGCTTTATTCGTTGGTACAAAAAAACAAGCTCAAGAAGCAATCAAAGACGAAGCAATTCGTTCAGGTCAATACTATGTAAATCACCGTTGGTTAGGTGGAACGTTAACAAACTGGGAAACAATCCAAAAACGTATCACTCGCCTAAAAAACATCAACAAAATGGAAGAAGATGGCACTTTCGAATTACTTCCTAAAAAAGAAGTTTCTGGCTTAAACAAAGAACGTGAACGCTTAGAAAAATTCTTAGGCGGAATCGCTGACATGCCAAGAATTCCAGACGTAATGTACGTGGTAGATCCTCGTAAAGAGCGTATTGCAATTCAAGAAGCTCGCAAATTAAATATCCCAATCGTTGCTATGGTTGATACTAACTGTGATCCAGATGAGATCGATGTAGTTATCCCATCAAACGACGATGCTATCCGTGCAGTTAAATTAATTACTGCAAAAATGGCTGATGCATTTATCGAAGCAAACCAAGGTCAAGACGAAGTGGCAGCTGAAGATTTTGCAACTGAAGCAACTGTTGAAACAGCAACTTCAATCGAAGAAATTGTTGATGTTGTTGAAGGAAACAACGCTTAAGCTAAATAAGTCGTAACGAACGAGCTGTTTCAAAGGCTAGGCGCAAAGCCTTAACACTCTTTGAAGCAGCTTTTTTAAAAATAAAGAAATGATAATCATTCAGGAGGAATAGTAACATGGCTCAAATTTCAGCTAAATTAGTTAAAGAATTACGCGATATGACAGGCGTAGGTATGATGGATGCCAAAAAAGCATTAGTCGAAGTAGATGGCGATATGGACAAAGCAGTAGACTTTTTACGTGAAAAAGGAATGGCAAAAGCGGCTAAGAAAAATGACCGTATTGCTGCTGAAGGTTTAGCAGCAGTTGCAGTTGTAGGAAACACTGCTGCAATCGTTGAAGTAAACTCAGAAACAGACTTCGTAGCGAAAAACGAAATGTTCCAAGACTTAGTTCAAGAGTTAGCAACATTAGTAGCAACTAACAAACCAGCTGACATGGATGCTGCAATGGCATTACCAGCTTCAAAAGGAACTGTTGCTGAAACAATTATCGAAGCGAACCAAGTAATTGGTGAAAAAATCAGCTTCCGTCGTTTTGAAATCGTTGAAAAAGAAGATAACGCAGCATTTGGCGGATACTTACATATGGGTGGACGCATTGCAGTGTTAGCATTACTTGATGGAACAACTGACGAAACAGTTGCTAAAGACGTTGCTATGCACGTTGCAGCAATCAATCCTCGTTACGTTGACGAGTCTCAAATTCCTGCAGAAGAATTAGAGCACGAAAAAAATGTTTTAACAGAACAAGCGTTAAACGAAGGCAAACCAGCAAATATCGTTGATAAAATGGTTATCGGCCGCTTAAATAAATTTAAAGCAGAAATCTCATTAGTTGATCAACCATTCGTTAAAGATCCAGACATGACAGTAGCTAAATATGTTGCAACTAAAGGCGCAACTGTGAAATCATTTGTCCGTTTTGAAGTTGGCGAAGGTATCGAAAAACGTGAAGAAAACTTTGCGGAAGAAGTAATGAGCCAAATCAAAAAATAATTCTATTTCCAATGGAATAGAAGGGAACGCATGCTTGTGCGCTCCCTTTTTTTAGGAAAAAAATAGAAATTAACTGATAAAACGAAGTGATTATGCTACAATAGAAATAGAGAATTTACGGAGGAATCATCATGACAAAACCAAAATATCAACGCGTTATTTTAAAATTAAGCGGTGAAGCTTTAGCTGGAAATGAAGGCTTTGGTATTAACCCACCAACGATTCAAGAATTTGTCACTGAATTAAAAGCAGTTCACGACTTAGGTGTAGAACTAGCAATTGTTGTTGGCGGCGGAAATATCTGGCGCGGACAAATCGGTGCACAAATGGGGATGGAACGAGCGCAAGCAGATTATATGGGCATGTTAGCGACAGTCATGAATGCTTTAGCGTTACAAGACACATTAGAAAATGCGGGTGTACCAACACGCGTACAAACGTCAATCGAAATGCGTCAAATCGCAGAACCTTATATTCGTCGTCGTGCAGAACGTCATCTTGAAAAAGGACGTGTCGTAATCTTTGCTGGTGGTACAGGAAATCCATATTTCTCAACTGATACAACAGCCGCATTACGTGCAGCAGAAATCAATGCAGACGTGATTTTAATGGCGAAAAACAATGTTGACGGTGTTTATTCGGCAGATCCAAAATTAGATGCAAATGCTATTAAGTTTGAAGAATTAACACACTTAGACGTTATCGCAAAAGGTTTACAAGTAATGGATTCAACCGCAAGTTCTTTAAGTATGGACAATGATATTCCATTAGTAGTCTTCAATTTAAATGAGCCAGGTAATATTCAACGAGCAATTTTAGGTGAAAATATCGGAACAACCGTAAGGGGGAAATAAACATGGCAGGCCAAATCCACACAGAAGCAAAAGAAAAAATGCAAAAAGCTGCAGACGGTTTACAACGTGAATTAGGACAAATTCGCGCAGGACGTGCAAACGCAAGTTTATTAGATCGTATTTCAGTTATTTACTATGGTGCACCAACACCTTTGAACCAAATGGCGTCAATTACGATTCCAGAAGCACGTGTTTTAATGATTACACCATTTGACAAATCAATCTTAGGTGATGTTGAAAAAGCACTACAAGCATCAGATATCGGCATTACACCAACAAACGACGGTTCAGTTATTCGTTTAGTGATTCCTCAATTAACGGAAGAACGTCGTAAAGAATTAGCTAAAGAAGTGAAGAAACTAGCTGAAAATTCAAAAGTAGGCGTACGTAGTGCTCGTCGCGATGCCATTGATGCATACAAAAAAGCAGAAAAAGCTAGCGAAATTAGTGAAGATGAATTAAAAGTTGCTGAAAAAGAAATCCAAGCATTAACAGACGAATTTGTTAAAAAATTGGATGAAATTGCAGCTGAAAAAGAAAAAGAATTGTTAGAAATCTAATACAAGTAAACCCCTCGATAACTTTTAGAAGCCGAGGGGTTTTTATTTGTGCCATTTCAATAATATGTTTGAGGTCTAAAAAAATTGGCTCTTTGTCAAATGGGACTGATAGCTCAAAATAAGGTACGTATCACTAGAAAGTTATTTTTCTGTGATACGTTCTTTTTTGTTATTTTATTTGTAAGCGATAAATAGCTAGGTACCTGTGATTCCTGACGTTCTCCGGTTAAACTTAAGATATATTAAGTAATCAGGAGGTTTTTAATTTGGAAAAAAATAAACAGTCTATCGTACCTGTAATCTTGCAGAATGATCAAAATAATCGTCGAACCGTTGAAAAGTCCTTGCCACAGAAGTTAGTAGCACATTTAAAAAGCAGTCAGACCGAGCTACTTATATATGAGGGGATTAAACAATCGACATTGAAAATTCTCCTCACGGAGATGTCAATTAATGAAGCTCATTGATTTTACTCAAGTAGAAAATATCTTCATTGTCTGCGGAAAAACAGATATGCGTCGCCAAATTGATGGATTAGCTGCAACGATTACTGAAGAATATGATATGGATGTTTATAACGATGCTCTCTTTCTCTTCTGTGGTGGAAATAAAGATCGGTTCAAAGCTCTTTATTGGGAAGGTGACGGCTTCCTTCTCTTACATAAGCGCTTAGAGAACGGTAAATTGAATTGGCCTCGTAATCAGAACGAAGTTCAAAAATTAACGACACAACAGTTACGTTGGCTTTTAGAAGGATTATCTATCAATCCTAAAATCTCCATTAAACCTGCAATAAAAGGGAGTATAGCCTAAGAAACGAGAGAGAAATTGATAAAAAAATCAATGGCTCTCTCGTTTTCTTCTTCTGATTATAGTAAAATTTAATTATTATTTATGTGAGGAGAAGTAATCATGTCTAAAAAGAGTGAGAAACAGTTTGAAGTGATTATTGAAAAGCTAGATAAGCTTTTAGAAGAAAATAAACAACTAAAGACAACAATCGCTCAAAAGGACGATGAGCTTTCTTTACAGAAAGAGCAAATTGAATTCCTTACTCAAAAACTTTATGGTCCTAAAAAAGAAACATTGAAAAATAATCCTAATCAGGGAAACCTATTCGATGATAACTTTTTTAGCAAACCAGAGCAGACTGGTGGTCAAAGCAATAACGATGAAATCATAGTCACGAAGGTTGTCCGTCGAAAGAAACGCAAAGGACTAAAAGATCAGAAGTTATCATTTCTTCCTACGGTTGATCATATACATGAAATTGAATCCTGCAGCTGCCCGACATGTGAAGAAACAATGAAAGAAGTATCGACGCAGTTGATTCGTCAGGAAGTAAAATTTATTCCAGCAAAAGTTGAGAACCACAGACATTTTCAAAAAACATATGCGTGCGCGAACTGCGAGAAAAGCGGTACGCGGACTCCTTTTGCAAAATCTGAAATTCCAAAACTCCCGTTGAATAATACAGCTGCATCTGCATCACTTATAGCGGAAACCATGTATCAGAAGTTTGAGCAAAAAGTCCCAGCCTATCGACAAGAGGCATATTGGGATCTACTTGGTTATCCAATACCCCGCCACACCATCACAAATTGGCACATTAAAACGTCTCAGTATTATTTTGAAGAACTCGTGGCTGAAATGCGACAAGAACTCCTGAACCAAAAAGTTCTACACGCCGATGAAACGACATTCAAAGTACTAAACGATAAGGAACGACAAAAATCCTATATGTGGTTGTTTAGTACAGGAAAATACAGTGAGCGTGCTATACATATTTTCAAGCTTGGTCCCTCACTTAGCGGATCCGTTCCCAGGGATTTCTTAGAGAATTATACTGGCTATCTTCATAGTGATGGATTCTCTGGGTACAATCATCTTCCAGGAATGACGATGATTGCCTGCTTGGCACATATTCGACGGAAATTCTATGATGCACGTCCAAAGAATTATTCTAGTAAAAGCGTGGCTCATAAAGGCGTCACGTTGTGTAACGAATTGTTTGCACTGGATAAGACGTTAAATAGTTTAACCGTAGAGGACCGTTATGAACAGCGGGTGAAGATAGTGAAACCTAAACTTGAAGCATTCTTCGAATGGTGTGACTCTATACACGCTCATGGAAAACTTGGGACAGCAATCACTTATGCACTGAATCAAAAAGACCGCATGATGAATGTCTTGAGTGATGGTCGCCTCGTGCTTTCCAATAATTTAGCTGAACGTGGAATCAAGTCGCTCGTCATGGGAAGAAAGAACTGGTTGTTCTCAAAATCTTTTGACGGTGCACATGCCGTTGCGACTATTTTAAGTCTGGTCGAAACAGCTAAATCCAACGGATTACATCCTCGAAAATATCTTGATTACTTATTAACTTATCTGCCAAACCGACAAAATACACCTTTGGCGGCTTATTTACCATGGAATCCAAAGGTTCAACTCGAATGTCGATAGACATTCCGTCTATTTTAGTATTCGGACATCTCTTAGTATAGAGGTGTCTATTTTTTATTTATAGGTACTCAACTATTCATCGCTTACAATGATTTATAGCAATTGTAAGCAAAGCTTTAGAATTAAAAAAATATAAAAGCCCTTGAAAGTGCAAGCGGTTTCTGATACATTTTAAGTGCAACCGGTTTCGTTTTGTTGCGTTTTTTATTTCGTAATTATACACATCAAATTAATTGGGAGGAAGAAATATTGTCGAATAAGATT
>DXBN01000112.1 GCA_019116505.1 Candidatus Enterococcus avicola
CCAAAAAGGCACGTGCTAAGGCAATCCGTTGTGCTTGGCCACCACTTAATGTCCGAGCACCTCCACCTAGTTGTGTTTCCAATCCTTCTGGCAACTCTGCCACAAGTGGGGCTAAGCCGACCACTTCAATGGCTTTAGAAATTTCTTCTTCAGTTGCTTCTGGTGTATAGAAAATCAAATTCTCACGTAATGATAGTTGGAATATATACGGATGTTGAGGGATGTAAAGTAATTGTTTCTGCCATTCTTGTTGCGTAAAATTCGATAATTGATGTTGATTTAACATCACATTACCTGAACTCGGTGTCAAGAAACCACTAATAATATCCATTAAAGTTGATTTACCTGAACCGCTCATCCCAATCACACCAATTTTTTGGAAACCTTTAGCCGAAAATGCAACTTGGGTTAGCGCTGATTGCCCCTCATAATCCAGGCTCAGATTATCAACACTAATTGTAGAATTTTCATTCCAAGTTGGAACAGCAATTGGTTCACTCACGGTCTCAGGTGTTTCCAATACCTCACGAATCGCTGTCATCGCATTTTTCCCATCCAATGTTGCATGATAGTCGGCCGAGAAATCACGAATTGGCAAGAAATATTCTGGAGCCAAAATAAGTACAGTTAAGGCTGGTAATAAAAAGACAACGCCATTTAACAAGCGTAATCCTAATAAAACGGCCACAATTGCGACAGACAAAGTTGTAAAAAAGTCTAACGCAAAACTCGACAAGATTGCAATTTTTAACGTACTCATTGTTGATTTTCGAAAAGCCTCACTCGTTTGATAAATACTCTTACCATAACGTTTACTGATGCCAAACATCTTTAACGTATCCAGTCCACGTAAAGAATCAATGAAATGATTGGCTAAAATTTGAAAAGAAGCATATTGACGATCCGCTTTGGCTCTGGCTGCGTATCCTAAAATAACCATAAATAAAATAATTAGTGGATAAATCACGATTAAAATCCAGCCTGAACTCATATCTAAATAAAAAATAAAAGCTAAAATAATCCAAGGGATAATCATCAAGTTCATCATTTTGACTAAAATCAAATGAATGTAGTTTTCAACTTGATTAATCCCTTCCAAAGCCATCGTGGTCATATTTCCAGTCCCTTGATCTTGAACGATGCTTGGACCTACCCGAAAGACTTTTTCTAATAACTGTTTACGCAACACTTGAGCTTGTCCAGCTGCGTAGCGATCTAAAATGTGATTGCGTAACCACGTGACCCCATGACGAGCAAGGAAGATGATAAAAAAGCTCAGTAACCAAATGCCTTGTCCTTTCATCGTCTTACCTTCCCAAAGATGGGTAATAACCGATGCTAACGTATAAGCTTGTCCAATAATAAAGAGAGCTTGCAAAACCGCTAGTCCTGCAAGCATCCCCATTATTTGTTTAATCTTGGATAAGCCCATTAAAGCTTTATCCATCATTCGTCATAGCCCTCCACTGGTTCATCATGTTTGATGCGCCCTCTAAAGATGTAGTACGACCATGCGATGTAGCCTAAAACGAATGGTAAAATCGTCAAGGAAACCATGCTCATAATTTTTAAAGTATAAGGTGTTGATGTCGCATTTTTAATCAAGATATCAAAATCAGGTGAAATTGAACTGATCATTACTCTTGGGAATAATCCAGTGAATAATAAAGCGACTAAAGTAATCAGTGTAAAACCACTTGCTAGGAAAGCTAACAATTCTTTATGACGATATAGCGCCACATTCGCAATGAGTGTCAATGCGACCATCAAGACTAACAAAATAGTTGTTAGCACAAAATTATTTTCAAAGAAATCTGTATTGAAGAATAATAAGATACTAAATAAAACTAAACCAGCGTATAAAACCCAATAAAGTGCTTGTGCGTGATTTTTGGCTTTTTCACGAACCGGACCAGTTGTCTTAAGCGCTAAGTAATTCATTCCATGTATATATGAAAGCAATGTTAAGGCGATGGCACCTACTACAGACAATGGATTAATATAATCCGTAAAGGTCGCCATCATATCACCATTGGCATCAATCGGCATTCCTTGAATCAAACTTGTAAATAAGATGCCGAAGAAAAATGGAACCATGAAACTCCCAATTGCTAATGTCCAAGTCCATAAAGCTTTATGCTTCGTACTTTTACCACGGAATTCAAACGAAACACCGCGGATAATTAAACCGACTAAAATTAATAGTAAAATTAAGTAGTAGCCACTAAATAATGATGCGTACCAAAATGGAAAAGAGGCGAACATCGCGCCACCAGCTGTGACTAACCAAACTTCATTCCCATCCCAAACTGGTCCAATCGTTGCAATGATTTGACTTTCTTCGTCTTCGTCAAAGGCTAACGTTTTTGTTGACATACCTACTCCAAAGTCAAACCCTTCTAAAAAGAAGAAACCTGCAAATAAGACGCCAATTAAAATAAACCAAAATAATTGTAACCCACTCATTAGTAGCCACCTCCATCAAATGGATCTTTTGCTGCTTGATTTTCGAGTGCCTCAAGTTCTTCCCCATACTCAGGTCCCTTATGTAATTGACGATTAACAAAATAAACCATCACACCACCTAAGGCTAAGAACAAAGTAAAGTAAGTAATATTTGAAATTAAAAGTGATGTTGCTGAAACATTCGGTGAGATACTGTCTTCAATTTTGAATAAACCATAAACTGTCCAAGGGTAACGTCCTAATTCTGTCACTAGCCATCCAGATGTGTTGGCTAAAAACGGTGTAATTGTCATTAATGACACAACCCAAAGCATCCAGCGTGACTCGTACAGTTTTGGCTTTTTCTTACGCGTGAAGAACAATCCCGCACTTGAGACAAGCAATGTTAACATACCAATTCCAGCCATAATACGGAATGTCCAGAACAGTGTATTAACTGGTGGGAAATAATCTCCTTCACCGTGTTCTTCGACAAGTTCGGCTTCAATTGTATTCATCCCTTTAACATACCCAGATGGTTTGTTATAAGATAAAATACTTAACATGTACGGAATCTCAACACCAAATACACGTTCTCTTTCTACTGTGTTCATCCAAGCGATCACTGTCCAAGCGGCAGGATCTCCGGAGTCTTCATACAAACCTTCAGTTGCTGCAAACTTCATTGGTTGATCATGAACTAAGGCCTTCATTTGTAAGTCCCCTGTTCCTAAAATACCTAGTGAACCAATTAATGCGACAACAAAACCAATTCGCATTGATTTTTTGTAAATACTGCTTGTAATTTCACTCATTGTTTTTTGTCTTAATAGTTGAATCGCAGCCATCCCTGCAATGACCGTACCACCCATAATTACCGCACCAAAAATAACGTGTGAAAATTCATACCACACTTGATGACTCGTAATTAGTGCGACAAAATCCGTCATTTCTGCTCGTCCATTATTCATCGTGTAACCGACTGGATGTTGCATGAAAGAATTGGCTACTAAAATCCAAAATGCTGACATTAGTGTTCCAAAAACAACCAACCACATAAAAGTTACATGTAGTTTTGGACTCACTTTATTCCAAGTAAACAGCCATAATCCAATAAAGGTTGATTCTAGGAAGAAAGCTAATAATGCTTCAACTGCTAGTGGCGCTCCGAAAATATCCCCCACAAACCGAGAATATTCTGACCAGTTCATCCCAAATTGAAATTCTTGGATTAGTCCCGTAACGACCCCTACTGCAAAACTTAGTAGGAAAATATTCGCCCAAAATTTCGTCATTTTCAAATAGATGTCGTTTTTCTTTATAACGTACATCGTTTCCATAATTGCTACAATCAAACCCGTACCTATGGAAAAAGGTACGAAAAAGTAGTGAAATACTGTTGTCATCGCGAACTGTATCCGCGCTAGTGTCGCCATATCCATTGCTATCCCCCATTTATCGTTATTTATACTCGAAAGAAATTCGCAAAGTAGTGTTTATAAGTAATAAAAGCGTTTAAAAAATCGAAATAATGACAAGGAACTTTTTCACAAATAGATTAATTCTTTTCGACTGATTTATAACACCACTTTAATCTTCCTTTATAATCATAGTTTTTATTGCAAAAAAAGCAATTAATCTGCTTGTGACATGTACCTCTAACTTTATATTTTATTAAAAATCAACGATTCTTTTTCTATCGAAACTCTTTGTTACATTATTAGCAATATTCCATTATAGATATTAATTAATAATACGAGCAAAATGACGGATTGAAAAACAAACGCCACTTTATCACCTGTCAAAATACCACTTAATTTCGCCCCTAAAAATCCTCCAATAATCGCAGCCGGGATAATAAACCAAAGAAGACGTAAATCAAAAATAGCAAAACCACTTGTAAAGCCAATCGAAACTAATTTCGATAGTTGCGAGAAAAAAATTGTACAAATTGAATAAACCGTTGCCTCTTTCATTGGTAAAGAAAAAAGTAGCATTAATAAAGAAACATTAATTGGTCCACCTCCAATACCAAGTAAACTCGCTAAACTCCCCAATACAAATCCACATGACATATACCAGATTAAATGGTGCAATTCAAATTTTGGTGCATTGTATTTCGTATAAAAAAATGCAAATAGTAACGTGATAATCGTCAAAACGATCTGAATCATTTGCGCATACCCTTCATTAGGTAAGCGTCGTATTAGCCACTCTAACAAAAGAGTACCCACAAAGCCGCCCAGAATCGCACCGATTGAGACCCAGGCAGCAAAATGCCATTTAATTTTCACGCCATTTTTAACTTGCCGATAAGTCGAAACAATCGACATAACAAAAACCGCAACCGCGGCGTAAAAAGAAATTTCTGCGACTTGATGGACACCGATCAAATCAAAAACAGGCTTGATGATTACGCCGCCACCCATGCCAGAAATCGCACCAATCGTATTTGCCAAGACAATAATTATAAAATAAAGACTTCCCAAAAGACCAATTGCCAATCTACTTCACTCCTTCTTATTCCTTCTTCTATACTACTTGATTTTGAATGTTAAAAAAAGGCTTAAATTCTAGCAAATTATGGATAAAAAAGCAAATCGACTAATGCTCATTTTTATCTGTTAATGAACAAAAAACAGGTCTATTTTGCATAGTTTGTGAAGTCAT
>DXBN01000113.1 GCA_019116505.1 Candidatus Enterococcus avicola
ATTGAATACTTTTTTAACACCATAATTTGATAGATAGACGCCAAATTAACAATCTCAGGAGTTTCTTTAACCTCATCTATTGCTATCAATAAAGATTGGTGATGCTTTTTTAAAACTTTTAACATTTCTTCTAATAAAACTTGATAAGTAGACTGAGGATTAGAAACATGCACTTCAAGTTCAAAACCAAATGCTGAGAACTTCACCCCAACAATCCTATCTAGTGCTTTTTTAATTGTATTATTAGCTTCCTGATAAATACTCTGAATTAAGGTGGCAAGCAAATCATTAGTCATAGCTAAATAGATAACGAGCCAATTACTCTTCTGTTCTAATGTGGAGGTTATATCAGCTAACAAAGAAGTTTTTCCTACGCCACGCATCCCATAAATCATTGAAGTTTGATAAGGACCTGTTCCACTTTCAAGTGATTGGACTATATCTTCTACTATTTTCTGTCGCCCTAAATATATTTTTGGTACCTTACCAAAGTTAGGATCAAAAGGATTATTCATGTTAGTCATTATTTTAATCCACCTACTTTTATATCTTTTTAGTTCTTGAAATTTATTTTAGATCTCTTTAGATCTTCTGTCTATTTTTAGATCTCTTTAGATCTTATAAAATTTCTTTTAAGATAAAAAAGAAGCTACTCATGCGGAGTAACTTCTTTTATTTAAATCTTGGATTTTTATAATTTTATTTAAAATTTACGGTAATTAAGCTTTCTTAGCATTCTTTTGTTCTTCAGCAACAGCCTTATTATCAGCAATCTTGAAGAATGGGAACCAAATCAAAGTACTTAAGACTACTACAACCATAGCGATGATAAAGAATGGAATACCACCTGAGAAGAATGCTTGAACAACACCAGGCATAGTCCATGGTAATTGAATAAATGGGTTAACAGTAGCATGGAACAAATCAATCAATCCCCAACTTACCAAACCATTAATGATAGGTTCAAACAGCATTGGTAAGAAGAAAACAGGGTTTAACATAATTGGCATCCCGAATACCAATGGTTCATTAATATTGAACAATGCTGGTACTCCGGCCAATTTTAACATTTGTTTGTAGCGATCAGATTTTGCTCTAAACATAGAAATAATTAAACCGATTGTAGCACCCTGACCACCAAAAGCACTGTTTAAAATGACAGAAAGCATTGCCATGGTGACGTATGGCATTGGTTGACCAGCCTTAAATGCATTCTGGTTAACAATACCGTTAGCAATGATAATTGGCATTACAATACCATAAACCATGTTAGGGTGAATACCAAAGAACCATAAAACATTAGCCAAGGTGTAAATAGCAATAATACTAATTGGAGAAGCGGTAAATGTCTGAAGTGGTGTTTGAACCAATTTAGTAACACAATCAAAGATGTTACCAAATGCAGTATAACTAAATGCTCCTCTAATTAAAGTCATTAATACCAAAATAATTCCGGCAATTAATGATGGCTGAAGTGAAGCTGCAACATTAGGTGGAACACTGTTAGGTAATTTAATTACAATATTCTTTTTGTTAAGGAATACGTAAAGCATCCCAACAACCCAGCCAACAAGGATAGCAACAACCATACCAGATGAACCAAGGTAATTAGTACCAAAGGCTGTTACCTGAGTCAACTTAGCATGTGTACCAAATGCTCTAGCCATATAATCTTGTGGAGCTAAAATCATAAAACTTGATGCAGCAAGTAATCCTGCTGGCAATGGATTATATTTACACTTTTCTGCATAAACATAAGCAAAGTTAAATACAACAAAGAGTGACAATACATTCATAGTTGCATTTTGTGCAGCGTTAAATTGAGTTGCCCAACCTATCTTTTGTAAAAAGTTAGTCCAAGCTGGAATTGGAAAATTACCAATTAAAAGAACGAAGGCACCACCTAAAGTAATTGGAGTTACTTTCATAAAGGCATCAGCTAATGATGAGAAAAATAGATTGTTCCCCATCCATTTAGCTATTGGTGCTAAAAACTTATCTAGAAATTTTTGTAGATTATTCACAATCTTTCCCCCTTTTTCATCACATCTCGCCTTCTATTCTATGTAAGCGCTTATAATAGTACAATAGTTTTAGCCTTATCTGGTAAAAATCTATACTTTTAGGTTTCTGTTCTTTTATTCGAACACTGTGTTCTTTATAATTGAATTATAAATTTATTCGTTGGGAGGAAAAGAATGGCTATTTTTGATTTTAATAATCTTTCATCCTTATCAGATGTAGAACTCTCCGTTTACCGTTTTGTTGTTAATAATCCCGAAAAAGTAGCGTATATGCGTGTACGTGATATTGCCCAAAAGACGCATGTGGCTAATTCCTCAGTAATGCGTTTTGTTCATAAAATAGGCTTTGCGAGCTTTCCTGAATTCAAAGCCTATTTAAAAAATATCAATCAAACTGTCGCACCTCAAAAAGCATTGACCTTTATTAATCAACAGAATTTTCCTAATGATATTGAAAACAAATTACGAGTAGTCGCTGATCAGCTTTATCTATCTGACAACATCCCTATCATAGGAACAGGCAATTCTACTTCTACCGCCGTATACGCTGCAAGAATGTTAGCATTATTAGGATTCAATGCATTTTCTATTACCGATCCCTTTTATCCATTAAATAGACAACTAGAAAATACCAGTAACAATACCATTATTTGCTTTTCGGTCTCAGGTGAAACTACCGAATTAATCGAACAACTTAATTACTGTACTAAACGTTCTGATAATCAAGTAGTAGCTATCACCAGTAATCCAACTAGTACTATTGCAAACATCAGTAAATATGTGCTTAATTATCAAGAACATAAGCAACGATTATTTAAATATTGTGATCTTTCTTCACAAATTCCGGCAATGTATATAGTTGAAGGACTAGTTGAAATATTAATTGGAAAGAATCAAGATTTAATTAAACAAAAACAAGATCAAGAAAAATAACGTGAATAAAAGGCTCAGCGAAAGCTGAGCCTTTTATTAGTTACGATACTTAAAACTTCTAATCTTCCTTCTTTTTCTTCTCGCCTAATCCAAATAGACTTGCTAATGATACTGACAATAAACCTAAAATTCCAAGCATATTATCCTTTTCACCAGTTTGTGGCAATTCTTCCCTAAGGGCAAGAGTATGAAAGACAAAACAAAGGCTTATGTTGAACAGGCAACCAATGCCATTAACCACAAACATCGCCGAATCCTCCAATATCAGACAGCGGAAGAACTCTTCAAGCAATACATTTCTTCATAGCCCAACTGTTGCACTTAATTTGACAATTCAGGTATAAGTTCATTATACTGTTTGTCGACTAGCGTTCACAAAAAAATAAAGCTCAGTCATTCGCTGAGCTTTACTACTTAATATCTTAATTTTATAAGCCAAACAATAACAAGTTCTTTCCTTCTACATTCATGGAGCCATCCTTCTTTAGTTGATTCAATGAACGTAAAAC
>DXBN01000114.1 GCA_019116505.1 Candidatus Enterococcus avicola
TGCTTGAGCAATTATATCAAAAAAACAAAGACTATTTCGACGCGCTAAATATTTACATCGCAGCTGGTGAATTAAAAATGGAAGAATTGCAAACAAGCATTATTCCGGCAGCTATGAAAAAAGCGGAAGAAACTGGCGACCAAATGGATGTCCAAATTGCTAATGATTATTCACAATTCTTAGATCGTTTAGACAAACGAACACACGATTTGCGTTTAACTCGTCAAATAACCATTCAACAAGCACCGCAAATTCGTTTAATCCAAAACACGAACCAAGCGTTGGCTGAAAAAATCCAATCTTCCATTCATACAGCGATTCCATTATGGAAAAATCAAGTAGCGATTGCTTTAACATTGTTACGCCAAAAGGATGCCGTAACTGCGCAACGCCAAGTTTCTGAGACAACGAATGACCTATTGAAGAAAAACTCTGAATTATTAAAAGTTTCAGCGATTGAAACAGCTCGTGAAAATGAACGTGGCATTGTCGATATTGAAACCCTTCAAAAAACACAAAACGACTTAATCGAAACGATTCAAGAAACATTACGTATTCAACAAGAAGGTAAAGAAAAACGTCATGCGGCTGAAATTGAACTAGAAACGATGGAAGAAGCATTAAAACAAAAAATGTTAGAATTATCTCAATAAGAACAAACAAAAAAAGGAGCCTTGGCTCCTTTTTTGTTTGTTCTTAATCGACTTGATTCATATGGCTATTTTTATAACCATAACCAAAATAAATACCTAATCCAATCAGAGTAGTAATACCAAAAACTATCCATGTCGCACCTGTTAAGCGGGTCATTAAAAAGGCACACGCAATTGCGCTAAACAAAGGTAAGATTGGTACAAACGGCATCCGATATTCTCCTTGTTTTGGCTCGCCCATCATTTTACGTAAACGAATCACACCTAGTGACATCATGATTAAGCAAGCAAGTGCCGTAATATTCGTTAATTCTGCTAATAAATTTAATGGAAAAGCGGCAGCAAAGAATAAGGCGATCGCACCTGTAACATAAGTCGCGTTGACTGGTGTCCGATGTTTCTTATCAATCTTACTTAAGAATTTTGGTAATAAACCATCTTTACTAATTGCATAAATTAAACGAACCAGAGAATATAACATTGAAATTGTCACTGTTAAGAGTGTAAAAATCGCTCCAATCGATAAAATTGATCCCACTGAATCTAAATGAACATAGCGCATAGCAAAGGCTACCGGATCACCAACACCTAATTCTGTATATGGTACCATCCCGGTTAAAATAATCGTTACGATAATGTAGAGTGTTGCAGCAATTAAAATGGAAGCAATAATGCCACGAGGGACATCTTTTTGAGGGTTTTCAACTTCTTCTGCGGCCATTGCAATCGCATCAAAACCTAAAAAGGCAAAGAACACAAGCGCTGCCCCATCAAAAACACCTGCTGAACCAAATGGTACATATGGTGTCCAATTCCCTGAATCAACAAAAAAGACGCCAACAATAATGAATAAAGCGATAATTCCAAATTTTACCCAAACCATTAAGTTATTTAAGCGCAAGGCTTTTTTGGCTTCTTGTGTCACCCAAATCGTAATCAACAAAACAACAATCGCTGCAACTAAATCGACGTATGTACCGTTTTGTGCATTATAGCCCGCAGTTAAAGCTTTCGGTAAATGAATACCAATACTCGTTAAAAATCCTTGGAAATATGAGGACCAACCGGAAGCTACCGAAGACACCGCTAGTAAGTATTCGCAGATTAAAAACCAACCGGCCATCCAACCACTTAATTCGCCAAACACGACAGACAAATAGCCATACGGTCCACCAGTGATTGGAACTCTTGCAGCAAACTCAGCAAAAGAAAAACCGCTAGCAATCACGACAATTGCTGCAACTAGAAACGATAATGTCGCTGCCGGTCCTGCATAATCTGCAGCCGCTGTTCCTGTTACGACAAAAATCCCGGTCCCAATAACGGCACCAATTCCAAGTAAAATTAAGTCTTTAACCTTAAGATTTTTTCTTAGCTCACTTTTACTACTTGCTCGGATTGATTTTTTTCTAAAAATATCCAATATATTGCCCCCTATTTTTTATTTAAGCAATCGTTCATCTTTCGTTTCAATAAATCGATACAACTAGCGATTAATAATATTAGCCTATAGCTAATATTTCCGTTTCTTATTATACCGACTTTTCACATGAACTCAACAAAAATGAGAAAGTATGCAAACTTTTTCACTTTATTAAATAAAAAATAGCCGTTCAAAAACAGCTGTCTCTAGTGGCTAAAATTTACCTATTTCAAAACACCTGTAAAAGCAAATGGGAAGTGCAACTTTCGTCACCTTCCCACTCATTTTCTAAATTAATGGCAATAATTTTGCCTGATTCACTGTTGGATACTGATTTAAAAATTTATGGATTTTTTGTAAAACAGGACGGACCCTTTTTTCCTGGTCATTCTCCACTTGTAATACAAGTAACGGTTCGTGTAAACTCATCCGCA
>DXBN01000115.1 GCA_019116505.1 Candidatus Enterococcus avicola
TTTCATAGCCTAAATGATCTAAAAAGGACAGACGGTTACCTTTAAACTGATGGTCACGAATGGCTTGTTCTTTCCCCTGAATAAGGAGTTTGAAATCGGGTGTAACAGTTACTTGAACAAAGTCATTATTGCGTCGAAGATAATGCCAATTACCGATAAAATTTTGTTTGTTTTCGATGATGGCTGCTTGCTTATTTTTTTTGAGTAAAAGAGAGCCAACGACTCCAGTAACGATTGAAGCTGAAACAAATAATATTTTTTTATTCATCGGAACCCCTCTTTCGTCGTAAATGAATTGTTTTAACAATAATAATTATAGCATAATTATTATGAATAACTTGAGACTTTAGTTGGATTTTTTCTGCTTAAATATTGTTTTTATGTTACACTTCAAGAAGATCGGTTCCTTGAAGTGTATGGTAACACGTGGTAAATATCAAGTAATCATTATTGTTTATTCAAAAGTTACTGAGTAAATAAATTAAATCAAGAAAGTGGGAGAAGAAATGATAGGTTTAGGGATAATTGGGACAAATTGGATTACCCATCAATTTGTAGCTGCAGCAATTGAAACTGGGAATTTTGAGTTGACGGGCGTCTATTCAAGAAAATTGGAAACAGCACGAAATTTTGGTGAACGCTATGGAAATGTCCAATATGCGACCGATTTAGAGGAATTTCTTGCATTACCCAAGTTAAATACCGTGTATATCGCTTCACCAAATAGTCTCCACTTTAGCCAAGCAAAAGCGGCTATTTTAGCAAATAAAAATGTTATTGTAGAAAAACCGGCTTTTTCAACTCCGAAAGAAATGGCCGAAATAATTCAGTTAGCAAAAGAACAAGAGGTCTTGTTTTTTGAAGCCGCTCGTAATATTCACGAAGCTAATTTCCAGAAAGTTGCGCAAGAATTACCCGCGATGGATCAAATTATTGGTGCGAATTTTAGCTATATGAAATATTCTTCAAGATACGATGCCGTATTAGCCGGTGAAGAACCAAATATTTTCTCACCAAAATTTTCTGGTGGTTCATTAGCTGATTTAGGTGTTTATCCGGTATATGCTGCGGTTGGTTGGTTTGGCATGCCAGAATCGGTCCACCATTTTGCACGTAAAATTGTTACCGGAGTGGATGGTATCGGAACGATTATTTTACGCTATATTGATTTTGACGTAACAATCTTACATGGTAAAATTGGGGATTCCTTTTTACCTTCAGAAATTTACACAAAATCAGAAACGATTACATTAGATGGTATCAATGCGATTAGTCAAATGACAATCCATCGAAGACTCGATAATGAGGTCGTGGAGGTGCCATTAGAAGTTAAAGACAATCCAATGGTGGAAGAAGCGAATGATTTTGCAGAAATTATTAATAACCCGAGCGATGAAAAAAATCAAATCCGTTATCAACAATTAGTAAAACTAGCAGAACAAGTTAACACGTTACTTTATGAATTAAGAAATCAAGTGGGCGTTTCTTTTTCTGCAGATAAAGAATAGAGGAAAAATATGATACAAAGTAAGTTACCTGAAGTATGGCAAACAAGATGGCAAGAAAGTGGTTTTTTAGAGCCATCACTTATTCAGGAAAAAGTTTTTGAACCGTTGCAAGAGCAAGTCAATCTTGTTGGTATTTCACCAACTGGATCAGGGAAAACGTTAGCCTACCTATTGCCAACTTTATTACAAGTTAAACCTGGAGCGGGCAATCAACTGTTAATTTTAGCTTCTTCACAAGAACTAGGAATTCAAGTCACAGATGTTGCTCGCTTATGGGCCAAAGATTTAGGTTTGAAAGTTCAACCGTTAATCGGTGGAGCCAATTCAAAACGCCAAATTGAAAAACTAAAAGAAAAACCAGAAGTCATTGTGGGTACACCCGGTCGTGTATTAGAAATGATTAAACAAAAAAAACTAAAGGCACATTTACTGGAAAGAGTCATATTAGATGAAGCCGATCAATTGCTACAGCCAGGAGCAATTGAGTTTGTTCAAGGTATTTTGAAAAACACGCAAGAAAAAGCCCAGTACGCATTTTTTTCAGCGACTGCAGACGTTGCTCTACCAGCGATTGAAAAAATCGTCACTAAAGAGCTTACCATCATTGATGTAACGGATTTAAATCCTAAAAATGAAGGCGTTAAGCATTACTTCTTGAATGTTTCAAAACGCCAAGTTGTCGATACTTTACGTCGTTTGTCACATATGACAGATTTCCAAGGCTTTGTCTTTTTTAATCAATTATCTGAACTGGGAAATGCGGAAGAAAAATTATTATACAATCATGTTCCAGTTGCTTCATTAGCATCGGATCAATCAAAAGAAGTCCGTAAAATGGCTTTGGAGCGATTTAGAGAAAAAGAAATTCGTCAATTATTGACGACAGACCTTGCTTCTAGAGGATTGGATATTGAAAAAGTGCCTTACGTTATTAATGTAGAAGTCCCAATGACCAAAGAAAGTTATTTGCATCGTGGTGGAAGAATTGGTCGGATGGGAGCAGCGGGAACAATCGTGACCTTAGTACAAGAGCATACTGTCCGTGATTTAAAGCGAATGACGAAAGAGTTGGATATTTCGGTATCAGAAGTTTTCCTACATGGTGGCGAACTAACGCTTGAAAAACCGATTAAAGAAGAGTATAAAGAAAAGAAAACAGATACCACAGTAAAAAAAATCGAGAAACGTAGTAAAACCATTAACCCTCCCGAAAATAAGAAGAAAAAGGTAAAGAAGAAAAAAGATCAAAAAAATAAAGGTGCACGTAAGAAAAAAGTGCCACTTTCATAGAGAGAAAATAAACAAGGAGAGAAAATGAATTCTAGAAAAAGTGAAATTTTGCAAATTATTATTCAGCACCCTAAAGGATTGACAGCAAATGAAGTTGCAGAATTATTAAATATTGATCGAAGTAACGTTAGTCGTTATTTAAATGAACTTTTCAAAGAAGAACGGATTCAAAAGAGTGATGGTCGACCAGTTATTTATCAATCGATTTCAAATTCAGTTGAGGAAGTGCACGTTGATACATCGAGCTTTGTCACTTTTGATAATTTAGTCGGTGCCCATGATTCGTTAAAAGTGAGTATTCAACAAGCCAAAGCTGCAATTTTGTACCCACCCAAAGGCTTACATACCATTATTTTTGGCGAGACCGGAACCGGGAAGTCGATGTTTGCTGAATGCATGTATCATTTTGCTGTCTCATCAAAGACATTGAAAAAAGATGCACCATTTATTTCTTTTAACTGTGCCGATTATGCGCAAAACCCACAATTGTTGTTTGGTCATATTTTTGGGATTCGTAAAGGTGCTTATACAGGAGCGCAAGAAGATAGCCTAGGGTTAATTGCCGCAGCAGATGGTGGAATCTTGTTTTTAGATGAGATTCACCGCTTACCTCCAGAAGGTCAAGAAATGTTATTTACCTTTATTGACAAAGGAACGTATCGCCCACTAGGTGAAAGTACCCACGTTCATGAAGCTTCCGTTCAGATCATTGGGGCAACCACCGAAAATTCAGACAGCTTTTTGACAACTTTTAATCGTCGGATTCCAATGTCAATCACATTACCTAATTTGGCTTCTCGTTCTATCGATGAGCGCTATCAGATTATCTCATTGTTTATCAAACAAGAAGCAAATCGGTTAAATCAACATATTCAAGTTGAAAAAGAAGCAATCATCGCCTTTATGCTTTATGATGCGGAAGCAAATATTGGTCAAATCAAACGTGATTTAAAATTAGTCTGTGCCAAAGCGTTTCTACATTATCGAACCCATGATCAATCCCATTTAATTGTTCGAAAATCGGACTGTTCCTTAACTGTTCAAAAAGGATTGCTTAAAGTTAAAGAATTTGGCGATCGCCTAGACTATTTTTTGG
>DXBN01000116.1 GCA_019116505.1 Candidatus Enterococcus avicola
GGGACACTTTTATACACTAAGGGGGACACTTTTATACACTAAGGGGGACACTTTTATACAATAAGAGGGACACTTTTCCTTGTGTGTCCCTTTCATTTGCGGTATAATTACTAAAATTACTCTAGGGGGAAAAACAATGTATGAAGTGGTGCGCTATAATAACGGTTTGAACACTGTTCCGCTAAGAAAGTTTACTCCTGTTGAAATGGACTTGTTTTGGGCTGTATGTTCAAAAATGAAGCGTCAAGGTACTCAGACAGTCGAATTTGGCTTTGAAGTGTTTAAAGAGTTGTCTAAGTATGACCGAAGCAACAGACGACACAGAGACCGTTTTTACAGCGATTTAAAGAATATGTTTGAGAAATTAAGAACTTTAAATTTTTATTACGAAGATGAAAGATATTACGAACAGTTATTGTTATTCCAACGTTTCACGATTGATAAAGAAAAAGAAAAGGTGATTATTCAAGCAAGTGAGAAATTTGAGTTTATCTTGAACTCTATAAGCACCAACTTTACTCGCTTTGAACTTGAAAACATGACTACGTTAGATAGCAGTTACGTTAAAGAGTTGTATCGAAGGCTTATGCAGTTCCGAAACAATGATACTAAACAAGGGTACTGGGCTGTTACTGTCGATGATTTCCGTGAAACTTTAGATATTCCTGATTCATACCGTATGAGTGATATAGATAAACGGATTTTCAATAAAGCTAAAGAAGAATTATTAGAACCTAAAGACAATAGCAAACCTATCTTTGATGAACTTTCGATTGAAAAAATCAAAGCAAAAAAAGGAAATAAAATTCAACGCTTCGTTATTCGGTTTAAAGAATACGAAGATCCGAATCCAGTACCAATGATTAATTTTATGACTGGCGAAGAAATATAAATATAAAAAACGTAAGAGAAAAATTGAAAACTTGCCTGAGTGGGCATCTGATCCAGTGAAAACTGATGATACAATGTCAGAAGAAGCTCAAATAAAATTTAAGAAAAGTTTAGAACGCTTTAAAAAACTTAAGGGAAAATGAGTTTGTCACAATAAGAATTAAGTAAAACTCACACTAAGCAGAAGATCTATATCCAACTTTGGATATAGATCTTCTTTGTTTTTAATAATATATAATTATATTACATAAAACTATAGCTTTATAAAATTAAAGTTTACTTTACTTTTGTTTGTTAATATATTATAATAGAAATAAGAAGAAGGAGGTCGGTTTTTTGAAAAAAGAGTATAACGATACAATCAAAAATAAAGTCTATGAGTTTAGAGTATTAAAAAGAATGACTCAGCAAGAATTAGCCGATGCTGTTGGCGTTTCTAAACAAACAGTTTTTGTAATGGAAAAGAACGATTACTCACCTTCACTTGTATTAGCTTTTAGAATTGCGAACTATTTTGAAGTAGATATTAATGAATTGTTTTCATATGAAAGAAAGGAAGATGACAATGATTGATGTACTGAATAATTGGATGTTACAAAGTTCTCAAAATTTTAATATTATTGTAGGTATAACTGTATTTATATATGCAATATCCATAGGTACACTCTTTTTAATTACTAGAAAATTTGGTAGATCTGATGAAAGAACTGAAGCAATAAACTTAAAAATAGTTTCAACTATGTTTACTACTCAGATTATCATGAATGCCCTTTTTATCTCATGGGTTGATAGTCATATAGACTTTTTCCGTCAAGTTTTCATTTTATTCCAAGGGATTACCTTTTTAGTGGGAGCAATTTACGCACTTAAATTATATAAAGATGACTTCAGATAAGTTTTTTTCTACAAAAAATTTTAGAATCTGAGTTTGTCTTAATGCTAAGTATGACAAACTCAGAAAAAGAGCAGAAACTCTTTCACTTCAAGGCTCGTTGCGCTTTTTGCGACGAGTCTTTTTTGATGCGATCTTTTGAGTTGGTCAAAGCGTAGGTTTTATGAACTTTATGGAAAATTCGAAAACGTCAGTTAAAAGAGCAAATCATCCATTTTTTTCGCTGAACCCCCTAATCAGACAAAAATCGGGCGCAATTATGGGGGAATTGTTGTCACAACAAGCACGAGAGCAGGTCGTTCGTTATTTATTGGGGTCATTATGCAGGACGGATCGCCACACGCTTCACTAGAAAATAAGGATATGAATATTTTCCTTTTAGTAGTACCCTTGTAATACGTTTGAATATCAAAATGAATAAGGAGTGATATACCTATGGCTGATGATATTTACACCATTACTCGACTAGCAGATGAATTACAAAAGACACGTCAAAATGTCAGAAGAAGAATAAAAAAGCTTGATATTAAAGCACTGAACGAGGATACAAGAGTATATCAAACTGAACCACTTGAGTATGACAAAGTGACCTACCTAAAATTAGCAGAATCATTTGGTATATCAGTTTGTAATACAAATGATATATCAAATGATGTAGCTGATGATATAGTAAAAGATGAACTGATTGAGGTATTAAAAGACCAACTGAAAGTCGCAAATGAAGAAAAGAAAGAATTAAGGAGATTATTGGATCAGCAGCAACAATTAAATCTGAGTGATAGAAACAGAGTTGAACGATTAGAATTAGAACTTGAAGACACCACAGAAGAAAAAGCAGAAAAGAAAAAAGGCTGGTTTAGTCGCTGGTTCGGTTCTTAAAAAAAGCCCCCTGACACACGTCAAAGGGGGCTTTTCCGTTCTGTTTTTTTGCGACCATTGGACAACGACAAGCAAAAAAATGCCTTTAAAAATCCGCGAAAACGGACGACGTCCCAGCGTGATTTTTCACTCGGAAATCGAAGATTGACGAACGTTTTTTAGGGGGGATCGGGGGGAGTTTCCCCACCGACAAGCTGATTTGCAGACACGAAGTGGCTAGCAAATATAGAGCTTGCCAAACCCCCTTCTACATGCTAATGTAGAACCAACTTATAGATTTTGGGGGTGCGGTTTATGGGAGCGAATCGGAAAAGAAAACGACAGATTTCTTTTCGAGTGAGCGATACGGAGTACGAGAATTTGCGCGTGAAAAGTGAACGCGCCAACTTATCGACTCCGCAATTTTGCAAAAGCGTTGCTTTATCGAAAAAGATAAAACAACCGAAGATTGAAAAGACAGGGGCGATCCAAATCGCCGCTGAATTGCGCAAAATTGGCACGAACGTCAATCAGATAGCTAAACACCTAAACACCGGCGAAAACGTCGTGAGCGACGAATTACAGGGGCAATTTGAGCGTTTTGAGAAGGAGTTGAGCAAGCTATGGCAACAATTAAGCTAGGAACGACCAAATCAGCGAATGCCTTAATCAGTTATGCTGAAAAAAGAGCGGAAGAACGGACGGGCGTGAATTGTTCCCCCGAAACCGCCAAAGCCCAATTCAAAGCGACACGCACCATGTGGGGCAAAAATGGGGGCATACAGGCGCACCACGTGATCCAGTCCTTCAAACCCGAGGAGATTACCCCCGAAAGAGCCAATCAAGTCGGGCAAGAACTCGCGGAGAAGTTAGGGAAAGGGCATGAAGTCGTTGTTTACACGCACAGCGACACGAAACACATTCATAATCACTTAGTCATCAATTCCGTTAATTTTGAAACGGGCTATAAATTTCAATTACACGGGAAAAAAGCGATTGAAAAAGTGCGCGAATTAAGCGATGATTTATGCAAAAAATATGACTTGTCGATTGTCGATCAACCCGCGAAAGTCCGCTATCATCAAGCGGAATATGGGCTTGCGAAGCGGGGCATTGTCAGCTGGAAAGACGAACTCCGCCAAGCGATCGATTTAGAAAAAGAAACCGCCAATAGTTTTGAAGAATTTAAAGACAACCTAAAAGAAAAATACGCTATTGAAGTGAGTTTACGGGGGAAAAAAGCCATTAACTATAAGCACCCGTCGCAAAAAAGAAACGTCCGCGGGAGACGTTTAGGGGCAGACTACGAAAGGGGCACGATTGAAAATGTCTTTACTCGAGAAAGTCAATCAAGAGAAGAAGGAACGCCAAGACCAAGCCAGCTTGCCGGAACTGCTGGAAGAAACGAACGAACTGAACAACCTGATGAAAAGCTACATCACCGTTCAAATGGATCGCGAAGGCGTCAAGAGCCAGAATTTGACGAAAGAGTTGCAAGCGATCGAAAAAATAAGCGAAAAAACACAGGAAGAAATGCTTTTGATTATGAAAAGGCAAGAGACGCAGTCACACAATCAGCGCGAACAAATGCGCAATTTGCTGAACGACTATCTCAACCAGATGCAAGAACGCGACGACTTGAGCGCGAAAAAGCTCGAGCAGCTGAACGCGCAAATCGTGCAAAACACGCTGAAAGGGATCGAACTCGTCCACCAAAACAACGCGGACCTGAACGTTAAAATCAAGAAAGAAGTCGATGAAACGTTGGAAAATCTAACGAAAAAAGTCAATAATCTTTCGGCAAACTTTAAATTTACGGAAAGAAAAACCTTTGCGGAGCTTGTTTTGCCGACCGCTTTAATTGCTAGTCTGTTCGCTGTTGGGATTATTTTAATTATTCAATATTTTTTAACTTAGGGAATAAAAAAGAGAAGAGCAGCTTAAAAGAGCTTTTAAAGGGGCTAAAAATCGTTTTTAAGGGCTTTTGAGTGGTCGTTAGGGCGTTAGCCCTGACCGAGCGATAGCGAGCCTCTAACAAGCTTCCTGTACGCAGAGAATTGACGGTTAAGGACAACTAGCTTACCGCAAGTCATTCAATCAGTTTTTTCCTTGAAAAAGGGCTTGATCTTGACCTTAGTCTTTTTTATGCAGGCTTGCGCAGCAAGGCGACCTTTAAGGTCTTGTTCTTGAACTTGTCTTTGAGGTTTTGGTTCTCTCAAAATTACATCTCACCAAAACCTCAAATTTTTCTGTTTTTTTGTCTCGCGCGCACGCATTTTATTAAATAAACTGTTAGAAGAACTGTTAGAAGAACTGTTAAGTACTTGTTAGGGGGGTCTCTAGCCCTTGGGAGAGTAAGAGTTTTAAGGGGGTATAGGGGACACTTTTATACACTAAGGGGGACACTTTTATACACTAAAGGGGACACTTTATGTTGTATGTCCTTTTAGTTTTCGGTATAATTAATGAAATTAATTTAGGGGGAAAAGGGATGTACGAAGTAGTGCGATATAACAACGGTTTGAACACTGTCCCGCTGAGAAAGTTTACTCCTGTTGAGATGGACTTGTTTTGGGCGGTATGTTCAAAAAT
>DXBN01000117.1 GCA_019116505.1 Candidatus Enterococcus avicola
GTTGTTGCAGATGAAGTACGTAAACTAGCAGAACAAGTGGGTAGCTCTGTAACTGAAATTGCAACCATTATCAATGGCATTCAAAACGAAACAAAGTTCGCCGTGGACTCCCTTCAATTTGTGAATAAAAAGGTTGGGGAGGGGAACACCCAGATAGGAAATAGCTTACAAGCCCTTCATTCCATTAATACAGGCGTAACAGAAATGATTGAAGGAATACAAATAGTCTCATCTAATTTAATAAAAATCAGTTCTGACAGTTATGAAGTAACCGCGTCTAGTGAAGAAATTGCCGCGGCTTCCGAACAAGCGGCTGCGGGAATTCAACAAAGTTCAGCAACGGCTGAACAGCAAAGTGCTTCAATGCAAGAAGTTAAGGCTAGTTCAGAATCGCTCGCGTCATTGGCCGAGGATTTAAATAAAATGATTCGTAAATTTAAGTTATAACGTATGAGAATTAGTTCGCCCAATTTATGGCGAATTTGATTTTAAAACTGTTTCTTTGGCAGAAGAAATTTACACGAAATCAGATTAAAAAGAGTGGCTTCGGCTACTCTTTTTTTATTAGTAAACCTTGCAAGCCGTAGGTAAACTATAGGTTTGCGTAGTTAACAGAATGAATATAAGTAAACTAGACGGACTTTTGCGGAAAAATGCAAGGGTCTTTTTTATTTGTCCAGTGGGAAAAATAAACGGGAAGTGTCAACGGTAAATGTCTGACTGAAGCGAAGCGAAAGGAATTTAAGGAGTTGATACGAGCTACTGATTTTTCACCCTCTTGGCATTGACAAAACTTTTGTTTTGTCCTGCCGACCGGCGAGGGAGCCCCCTCAAAAAGTGAGGGGGTTGGGGGAGCTTTTTGGAGGGGGTCGAGGGAAACTTTTCCCTCGTGGGTTTGGGCAAAGCCCATGATTTTTTCTTTTGCTTTTGAACTTGGGGGAGCGGTTTTTGCTCCCTTGCTTTTCGCCTCGCAGAGCACGTCCAGAAGAATTCTGGTATACCGTGTTATACCAGATTTGTTCTGGCTCGCTCGCCATGTTATCCTTTAAGCAAGAAATGAGGTGCTGTAACGTGGCTCACGTGAAAAAATTTACGAGAGAAAATATGAAAGGCTTATCCATACACTTAGACCGAAAAACAGAAAATCACAGCAATAAAGAAATTGATATTGAGCGTTCACATTTGAATTATGATTTGTGTGAAAAAGAAGGTGATACACTTTCGAGATTGCAAAACCGACTGGACGAAGTGTATTGCATGAAACGAAAAGATGTAAAAGCGTGTTGCGAATGGATCGTTACATTGCCAAAGGAGCTAGAAGAAAAAAGTCCTGAAGAACAACGTCAATTTTTTGAGAAAACGTATGCATTTTTAGCTGCACGTTATGGTAAAGAAAATGTCGTGTCAGCGAATGTCCATGTAGACGAAACGACTCCGCATATGCACTTTGATTTTGTGCCAGTCGTTTGGGACGAAAAAAAGCAGCGTGAGAAAGTGTCGGCCAAAGAAGTTTTGACACGTAACGAGTTGAAAAGTTTTCATCAGGACTTGGACGATTATTTAAAAAAAGAAATACCACACATTTATCAGACGGGCATTTTAAATGGCAAGACGATTGGCATTGAAGATATTAAAGATTTTAAAAAATATGCAGATAACATAAAGCAACAAAAAAATGACATGACGGTGGAGCTTGAAGAAGTTGAACAAGCATTGCGTACGGCTAAAATAAATGTCAGGCAATTAGAAAATAAAAAAGAGCTGCTGAAGCTGAATGTTTCTTCTAAAAAGGACGAGATGAGAAAATTAAGCGAAATTGTACCAGATGAATTAAAAATTAAAGCAAAGAAAGAAAAGAAAACGATAGTTGAAGATAAACTCGTAACGTTTGGTAAACCGAAAACGATAGAAAAAGAAACAGGGAATTTAGTTATTACTCGTGAGGAATATCAAAAAATGCGTCAGATTGTGAATGCTGCAAGCACAATAAAAAAAGATTATGACCGATTGCAACGTACAGATTTGGTTCAAGAAAATAAAGCTTTGCGCCAGCAAGTTAATCGAGTAAATCATGAAAAGAATGAGTTACAACGAGATAATGACCATTTTCGTACTCAATTGCGGACTGCAAGTTTTGAAATCAGTAATCTGGAAGGGCGTATACTCGATTTAAAGGACGAGATAGCCAATATCTATCAGAGTACCAAGGCGTTCCTAAAAGAGCATACAGGAAGCGTACAAGCGTTTAAAAGCACGTTAAAGGAGTTTGTAAGCAAAGTGAAGGATCGACTTCCTGGGGGCGAATTTGAGAAGGCTCACAGGCGAGAAATGAATAAAGAGCGCAATCGAGGATTGGAGCGATAAAAAAAGACACCTGAAAAGGTGTCTTTGCTTTTGGTTTTAGGTTTTGAACTTTGGGGTTGAGCGCAGCGAAAACCCCTTATTTTTCGGAACGAAAAATACGTTCTTTCTTATCTTGATATAAGGGTAACATCTTCGATTTACCCTTAACGGTCTTGAGCCCTTGGTACATATGGCTTGAATACAAAAAAACTTGCAAAATTCCTAATAGTGTTCTAGACTTTGAGTTACCACACAAAAAGTCGAAACAGAAGGAAGGTGCAAGTTTTTAAGTGCCTTGATTGGCGTTTATTAACTTAAGTTATATGACTCAATATAAAGCAAAAACCAAAAAGAATCAAGATATTATGGTTAAATCCACAAAGAAAAAACGTAAAAATGGTGTATTAGCTTACTTTATGGAAAAGCTAGTTTCTGAAAACGTGGTCTCGGAAAATACTTTAAAACTCATAAGGGAGTGCAATACGTTCATGATGATGGTTGCTGATGAAAGTATGGAAAAGAAAAAACAGCATAAAGGCAACACATGCAAAAATCGTTTTTGCCCCATCTGTGCGTGGAAAAAATCTCGAAAAGATGCGTTGGCTTTGTCCGTCATGATGGCATATCTAAAGCAAGAAGAAAATAAAGAGTTTATCTTCCTGACGTTAACAGCACCAAACGTGCCAGCTGAGGAATTGGAAGATGAGATTAAAGACTATAATCATTCGTTTAAAAAGCTGATGGAACGCAAGGAAATTAAGAAGATTGTAAAGGGTTATGCTAGAAAATTAGAAATCACCTACAACGAAGAACGTGATGATTACCACCCACATTTTCATGTGCTGATTGCAGTCAACAAAAGTTATTTTACACAAACAGCTCAATATATCTCTCGGGATCGGTGGTTGGAGTTGTGGCAGCAAGTCACAAAAAATCCTCTGATTACACAAGTTGACGTGCGCAAAGTTCGCAACGGTCGGGACGATAAAGTTTACGAGATTGCTAAATACTCAGCGAAAGACAGCGACTATTTAATTAATCAAGAAGTTTTTGAGGTATTTTATAAAGCCTTGAAAGGAAAACGATTAATCGTATTTTCCGGGCTGTTTAAAGACGCCATGACCAAATTTAAAAATGGCGAATTAGATGGTTACAAAGAAAAAGACGTGACGAAGTATGTGTATGCCATCATGTATAACTGGGGCGGAAAAAAATATTTAGAACTCGAAAAAAGATATCTAACCGAGGAAGAAATGAAGGAAATTAACGGTCAACTCATTGATGAAAAGGAGGTTGATTAACATGAAAATTAGCAGACAAGCCGAAGCTGAATTCCCCGAATTTGATAGTCATGAACATGCTCGGAAATTTTTTAAAAATAAATACGGCGATAGTTTTGTTATGGCAAGTTCCGAAATGATCGGCGATGAAAAGGTTTATTTTTACCATTTGATTTTAGACAGACAACAATATTTTGATGGTTTTCAAAAACTCAAAGAAGATGGTTTTATAACGGATTCATTGGATTTCATGAATAGCTATCAACCAGTGGAAATTTTCGAAGATGGTAGGATACATGTAATTCACTAAAAATTAGAGTTGCTCAGCAAACGGGCCATTTAACGGAATAAGTGATGAAAACTGAATTTAAAACTTAGTCTGTATGTGGTAAAATGTTTCAATCAAGATTAGGAGGCATTAATTATGAAGTGCAATGAATGTAACAGGGTTCAATTAA
>DXBN01000118.1 GCA_019116505.1 Candidatus Enterococcus avicola
CAACAAAAAAAAATCGCTCGCTTCAATGAATCTACTGAGCAATTTTTAGCAGCAGATAAAGTCGTTATTGGAAATGGTCTATGGAACTTAAACATCCCTACTCGCTTAAAAGCATGGATTGATACAATCAACGTTGCTGGTAAAACATTCCGTTATACAGAAACTGGTCCCGTTCCATTGACTGAAGGCAAAAAAGTATTACACATCCAAGCAAACGGTGGTGTTTACGAAGGGCAAGAATTCTCTTCTCAATATGTTAAAGGAATTCTAAACTTCATCGGTGTTGAAAATGTTCAACAAATTTTTGTTGAAGGTGCGGATCACCAACCAGACAGAGCAGAAGAAATCGTTGCTACAGCTGTTAAAAAAGCAGAAGAATTAGCATTAACCTTCTAATTGAATGAGCAAAAAGACCCACTGAGAAAAATCACTCAGTTGGTCTTTTTTTATTCTTCTCGCTGAATTGGTTCTTCAATTAGTACGGTCGGAGCATCTTCATATAATTTTGATGTTTGGACATACCACGCGTAAATTGCTTTGATTAACACTTTGACTGCCGCATAAACGGGAATCCCTAAGATTACGCCTGTTAAACCAAACATTTTACCTGAAGTTAAAAGGACAAATAAAATTGTGATTGGATGAATCGACAATTGATTCCCTAAAATTAATGGAGAAATAAAACGTCCCTCTAATGTTTGTTCAATCAAGAATACGACCAATACTTTAATTAATAAAATCGGCCCGCCAACAATACCTAAGAAAACAGCTGGAATCATTGCTAAAAATGAGCCTAAATAAGGAATCAAGTTTAAAATTCCGGCCATAATCCCTAGCGTTACAGCGTAGTCCAAACCAATAATTGCAAACCCAATCATAAAGATGACGCCGACAAGAAAAGCCACTGTTAATTGTCCCCGAATGTAAGATGAAACTTGTTGGTTCATTTCTTTTAAGACTTTCATCGTCGGTTTACGCCACTTCGTTGGTAAAAAAGCAACCGCATAAGGTGCTAGGTTTTTTCCATCTTTGAGCAAATAAAATAGTATAAATGGCATGGTCACAATTGCGATAAAGACAGATGCAACTGCACCAAAGAAGTTACCAATATTTTCAAAAGTTGATTTTGAAAATTTTTGAATAATCTCTGTCATCCATGTAAAAATTTTCTCCCATGACGCTTCCAATTGTTCTTGAACTTGAGAGAATAATGGATTCGACAACATATCGTCAACCGATGACTCAACAATCTTAATGTAATCAGGAAAATTAGTGATGAAACTAATCGTTTGTTCTTGAATTTTTGGGATAATGACAACACTTCCCCAAACAAGTAAGCCCAGTACAAATACAAATAGACCTAAAATACTATAAATCCGTTTAACGTTCTTTTTTTCTAAGAAATCAACCACCGGATTCATTAAATAATACAAAATAGCCGCCATAATAATGGGGAGCCCAACGATCGCTAAGAAATCTAAAAACGGCGTAAATAAGTAAGCCACTTTTGTAAAAATAAGCGTGTTCAGCAATAATAGCAAGACAATTAATAGTCCCGTAACGACTTTATTATTTAAAAACCAACGCCAAAACCAAGAAAAAGTAATTTTATCTTTTCTCTCCAAATAAACCCCTCCTTATCCTTGATACGTAATCGTCATTCCTAAAGAAATCTTTGGCATCACACTTGGTGTTAAATAAACGCTACTTGTTAATTTCTCGTGTGGATTTTCATCTGAAAAAATAAAAGAAGCATGTTCAATTGATTGCAAATTTTTATTCGCAAATTCACCTAAATGTGCGACTTTATACTCTTGTTCTCCGAATATAATTGAATCCCCTACAACTAATTCAATCGAAACTGGATCTTCTATTTTTTGAATAACTGAATATTCTCTCAATCCGTCGGTTACACCTTCCCCGAAAAATAAGATGATTGGTTCTTGTGATTCAATCGCTTGTTCGCCAATAAAAATGACTTTTGCTTTATGCATGAAATAAGTGCCTCCTTTATTTTTATGAATAACATAATTATAGCACATTCTTTTTTTTTCGTTGACTAGTATGGTAAAATAAAAGAAATACATAAGATTTTAATTGCAGGAGGATTTTCATGACTACAAAAATGTTATTAGGTACATATACTCGTCGTAAAAGTGAAGGTGTCTATTCCCTTGAATTAGATACGGACAAAAAAGAATTACGTAATTTAACATTATTAACGAAAGAAAATAGCCCGACTTATCTAGCTGTCAGCAAGAAAAAAAATCTATACACGGTCACATCGATTGATGAACGTGGTGGTGCTGCTGCTTATAACGGTCAATACGAGTTTATCAATGCCGTAACCGAAGAAGGCGCTCCACTTTGTTACATCGCAGTTGATGAGAATCGACAATTAGCTTATGGCGCGAACTACCACAAAGGTGAAGTCAATGTTTATAAAATTAATGAAGATGGCTCATTAACTGCTAGTGACGCTATCTTCCATCAAGAAGCAACTGGTCCACATGCCAACCAAGACAAAGCTCACGTCCACTTTACTGATTTAACACCAGATGGTCGTTTAGTTGTTTGTGACTTAGGAACAGATGGCGTTTATACTTATGATGTTTCCACTGAAGGAAAATTAACACGTGTTGCACTATTCCAAGCGACTCCCGGAACAGGACCTCGTCATTTAGTTTTCCACCCAGATGGTCAATATGCTTATATCTTTGGTGAATTGGCTAACACGGTTACCGTAGTAGCTTACGATACAACGGGTGCTTTTACACACGTTCAAACAATCTCAACATTGCCTGAAGATTTCACTGAATTTAGCGGTGGTGCCGCGATTCGCATTTCTAATGATGGCCGTTTCTTATACGCTTCAAATCGCGGGCATAACTCAATTGCTGTTTTTGCGGTCAACGAGGCTGGTGCACACGTTGAATTGATTCAATTAATCTCAACTGAAGGCGATCACCCACGAGACTTCGCTTTAGATCCTAGCGAACAATTTATCGTTTGTGCCAACCAAAATACAGACAACCTTTCACTTTATGAAAGAGATTCTAAAAACGGCACCTTAACTTTAGTTCAAAAAGATGTCTATGCACCCGAAACTGTTTGTGTTTTATTTTAATTTTTTATAAGAGTAAAGGAGGGAACTACATGTTTTCAAAAACACCAATTGAATTATTATCAAAAGACTTTTCAAATATCTATAATAAATGTCAGGCCGTTTACGAACTTATCGATAGTCGTCGTTATGATACATCACTTGCTTTATTAACTGCTTCAGAAATTTATAGCATCGCGGAGAAAGCTTACTTACGATGCGATACTTTTCCAGAATTACAGACAAGTGAAGTTGAAAATTATGTGAATGCGTTTGATGATTTTTATTTCCAATTAAAGCAAATTCTATTTCATAACGAACGCGACACCGAACGCCTACGAATTAACTTACGTGTCATGCGTGAAGCCTATGAAAATATGAACACCTCCTTTGATTTATTTTAAGAAAAGAGGATAAATAATGACCCCAGATGAAGTTTTAGCACGTTTAAGAGAAGAATTTGAACTACCTTTCTTCCAAGTAAAAGTGGAAGACAAAACGTACAGCGAAGA
The DNA here is from genome assembly GCA_019116505.1 of Candidatus Enterococcus avicola. GTDB lineage: Bacteria > Bacillota > Bacilli > Lactobacillales > Enterococcaceae > Enterococcus_I > Enterococcus_I eurekensis. Next base: position 3,616 of record DXBN01000118.1, read on the forward strand.
AGAATACCAACAATTTAAAGCCGACTTAATGCGTTACTTTGAAGAATATGTTGGAAATTTCGAGAATTAACCGTATAAAAAGGCCTCGGGAAATCACTCCTGAGGCCTTTTTGCTATTTCGTTATGCTTTTTTTGGTGCTGGAATTAGTTTATTCATTAAGACAGCCATCATCGCACTGACTGCAATTGGCGAATCAAGTAAATATTGGACAAACTGTGGCGCATGGCTTTTTAATTCAGCCGGCATAAAAATCAAACCTAAAGCAACAATAATTGGTACGCCGATAATATATAATTCTCTTTCTGAAAAAGATTCATTTTTAATAACGCGGAAACCACTTAGCATAATAATTGCACACACCACGACAAAGACACCACCGATTACGGCTGCTGGTACGGCATTAATGAGTGCTGATAGTTTTCCGAAAAATGATAACACAATAAACCAACAAGACGCAGTCACAAAGACGACTTTACTCGCGACACCAGTAATCGAAATAATACCCGCATTGGTTGAATAACCGGTTACCGGTGTTGCTCCAACAAGAGAAGCAATCAAACAACCAAAGCCTTCACCAATGACACCGCGGTTAATTTGTTCATCACTTAATGTTTCTTCCGTCACAGAACTAACGGCATACCAAGTTCCTGTTGTTTCTGCTAATAAAACCATATAAATAATCAACATCGTAACAATTGCGGAAACATCAAAATCAAAGCCATAATCAATAAAAGCAAAATTCGGTAAACTTAAAAACGAAGCTTCTGAAACCGCTGCGAAATCCATTCCACCCATTGCATAGGCGATCGTTGATCCTAACACTAAGGCAATAATGACCGAACTAATGCGGAAAACTTTTCCTAATTGTGGGAAATACTCTCCTAACATTGAAAATAAAATTAAAATTGCGGCAGTCACTGATGCCAGTAACACATTTTGATTCATTGTTAGATCAGCTGTTTCAATAAAAATATTCCCGCTAAAAGCTGACGGTAATAAGGTTAAACCGACAATCATAATAATTGTGCCACTAACAATCGTCGGAATAAACGTCCGCACGATGTATTTATAAATTCCCGTATAACCCAAAATCGTAATCGCAATCGCCCCTACTAAACTAGCACCTAAAACCGTACTCATGCCGTTACCACCTAAATAAATTCCAATAATTGCACCGACTGGGACAAAAGAAGGTCCTTGGCAAACCGGTATTTTTAAGAAAAAGAGCACTTGAATCAGTGAGGCAATTCCAGCACCTAAAAAGGTCGATTGAATTAAACTTGAAGCATCTCCTGGTGCCATGGAAACGGCCGTTGCAATAATGAATGGTACAACGTAAACATCCATCGCTAGTACGTGTTGCAAGCCCAGTAAAATTGCTTGCCCTAAAGGAAGCGATTCATTGACTCCGATAGTTAAATGTGATTTTTCCACTTGATTATTGACTTCCATTGTTACACTCCTTCATTCTTATCATGAACTAGGTTTCCTTGAACCCAGACTTGACGGATGTTTTCTTTGGTGGCTAAATACAGAATCTTTTGTAAGATTTCTTCTGGTGCTTCAAAGACACCAAAACTAGCAATTCGATGATTGACAACTTTTGTATCAATCACCTGTAAATCACAGGCATAACCGGATTTTAAAACACCAATTGGTAAACTTAAAGCTTCACCGCCGCCTTGTGTAGCTAAAGAGAATGCTTCCACGACTGAGATACGTGAATCGGTCACCCCACGGTTTCCAAGCGCGACATTGACATCGACACCATCTTCTAACATCCGAGAAGAAATCACAGCTTGACGAATATTGTCATATAAACTTGGTGAATAGCCACCAGAAATATCTGTTCCAAGGCCCATTTCTAGTCCTTGCTCTTTAAACTTTTTCACTGGGAAAACACTATTGGCGAAATAACCATTTGAAATCGGACAATGTGCCACGGCTGTTCCCGTTTCCAGGTAAATGTCGCCATCGGATTCATTTAAGAAATTACAATGCGCCATGACAGATTTATCGTGTAGTAAACCAAAATCATTTAACACTTCCGTATCGCGCTTGCCAAAACGTTCAATGACGTGATCGTGCGCCCATTGACTTTCACTACAATGCGATTGCACATGCACATCATATTTTTGTGCCAACTCGCCTAGTCCTGCTAAGGCCTCTGCGCTACAACTCGGCGCAAAACGCGGTGTCACAACCGGATAAATTCCTTGCTTGACCCCTTTACCTAATTCTTTGACTGCTAAAATAAATTTTTCGGTCGCTTCAATTGCTGTTTTAGCTGAAGCATCGCGATAAAAATCTGGATTCGCTCCTTCTAAATCCATTACGACTTTTCCGACTAATCCCCGTTGACCTTTTTGACCACAAATTTCAGCTAAAGCAAAACTTGCTTCGTGATGAATCGTCGCAAAGTATAGAACCGTCGTTGTTCCTAAAGATAGTAAATGAGCCACTAAATCGTTATAGACTTCTTTAGCAAAATCAACATCCGCATATTTTGCCTCTAATGGGAACGTCCCTTTTTCTAACCACGTTGCCAAGGGTTCATCCAGTGCCACTCCAGCTTGAGGCCATTGTGGTGCATGAACATGCAAATCAATAAATCCTGGGAGGAAATATTGCCCTTCCAGCAATTCAACCAATTGAGTGGTCGCTTTCGCTTGATCCAACTCAGCGGCATAGCGTTCATCGCTCGGTGCTAAAACCGTTTCGATGATTCCTTGTTCATCAACTGTGAGTAAGGCATCCTTTATAAATTCAAGTTTCCCATGGGTCGGTGTATGGAACAATGACCCTTTAAAATACTGTTTATTCATCATTATCGCTCCTATTCTACTTTAATTATAAACAATCGTTCGTCTTACTTAAATTAAAGGGAGGATTTCTAATGTAAAACTAATCACTCGTTCGTATATTAAACGCTTTCTCTCTTTTAAAATTAAAAAATAGAGCCATCCATTCGTGGATGACTCCTAAATGATGCTTTAGTCGTGTAATTCAATCGTTTTGGTCGCTATTTTAGATAAAAAATATTGATCATGATCGATAATAATCATCGTTGGTTGGGCTTTTAAGATGGCTTTTTCTAATTGTTGATGATTAAAGACATCCAAATAATTCAAGGGCTCATCCCAAATAAACAAATCGGATGGCATCAACATCGCCTTGGCCAATTCAACACGCTTTTGTTGCCCTTGACTCATGTTTTCAATTTTATTTAAAAAGACGCTCCGTTCAATGCCTAATTTTCGAAGGTGGTTCAATAACTTTTCTTCATTTATTTGGCGTTCTTCGGCAAAGTTCGCTAACGTCCCGCGATTGTCGCTAAAATCTTGACGCACAAGACTCAAGTTTTCTACCTTGGCAATCGTCACCTCACCACGAACTTCTCCTTCAAATTTTCCCAGTAAAAAGTCGATTAACGACGTCTTGCCTGAACCATTTGCTCCGATAACTGCTAGACGATCCCCCGTATTAAGCTCAAATGAAATTGGTGAGAATAAGGCACGTTCACCATAAAAAAGTTGTAAATTTTCAACTTTTATTCGCTGGTTACGATGCGTTGGTTTGACAGATATCTCTAGTGTATCAACCTTTTCAAGATTTTTGAGTAATTTCTCTTTTTCTGC
>DXBN01000119.1 GCA_019116505.1 Candidatus Enterococcus avicola
AAGGTGATTACCGTTGATTTAGCTCAAATCGAACCAGATTTAGCCGGACCAAAACGTCCACAAGACCGCATCGTCTTATCGGAAGTTGCAAAAGATTTCATTTCAAGCGTAACGGCACCGGTTGGACCAAAAGGTTTTGGCTTACCGCCAGAAGAACACGAAAGAACAGTCAATATCGATTGGGATAAAACTGATAACGAAATTAAAACGGGTGATTTAGTCATCGCAGCCATTACGAGTTGCACGAATACAAGTAACCCCTTCGTTATGCTTTCAGCCGGCCTACTTGCTAAAAATGCCGTCGAAAAAGGTTTACGGGTCCCTGACTATGTTAAAACTTCTTTAGCTCCCGGTTCAAAAATTGTAACGAGCTATCTAGAAGCTAGTAGTTTAATGCCCTACCTAGAAAAACTTGGATTTTATTTAGTTGGTTATGGTTGTACCACTTGTATCGGAAACTCTGGACCATTAGCTCCTGCGATTACAAAAGCCCTAACGAGTGAAGACTTACTTGTTTCTTCTGTATTATCTGGTAACCGCAACTTTGAGGGTCGAATTCATCCATTAGTCAAAGCGAACTACCTGGCGTCTCCACCGCTAGTTGTCGCTTACGCTTTAGCCGGTACAGTCACAAAAGACTTAACCACAGAAGCGCTTGGTTACGACCAACAAGGAAAACCGATTTTACTCAGCGATATTTGGCCTGATAAAGCAGAAGTTCAATCGTATATCGATCAATTCGTCTCACCTGAAGCTTTCCGTAGCGCTTATAGCGACCTTTTTAGCGCCAATGAACGTTGGAATGCGATTGAAACGACCCAAAGTAACGCCTACGATTGGGATGATGCTTCAACTTACATCGCCTTGCCGCCTTATTTTGAGGGCTTAACGAGAGAATTGCCAAAACAAGGCACCTTAACCAATTTACACGTTCTAGCGAAATTAGGTGATTCTGTCACGACTGACCATATTTCACCCGCCGGAAGTATTGCACTACAATCTTCAGCGGGTAAATATTTAAAAGATAAAGGCTTAACTTACAGCGACTTTAACTCTTACGGTTCACGTCGGGGCAATCACGAAATTATGATGCGTGGTACTTTCGGTAATATTCGCCTACAAAATGAGCTCGTGCCAGAAATCAGTGGTGGGTATACGCGTTATTTACCAACGAATGAAGAAATGTTTATTTACGATGCGTCGATGCGTTACCAGGCAGAAAATATCGGCTGTATGATTTTAACAGGTAAAGATTATGGTATGGGTTCATCGCGTGACTGGGCTGCTAAAGGGACGCAACTGCTCGGTGTCAAAGTTGTTTTAGCTGAAAGTTACGAACGGATTCACCGCAGTAACTTAGTGATGATGGGTGTTGTCCCATTGGAGTACTTACCAGGTGACACAGCCGAAACCTATGGCCTAACTGGCGAAGAAAAGTTTGAAGTTCTACTACCAGAAGAGCCAGAAGTCAACCAACTCATCGAAGTCATCGCAACGACTCCAGAAAACAAAGAAATTCATTTTATGACTCGATTACGTTTTGATGCACCAGCGGATATTCGATATTGGAAACATCAAGGAATCTTACCAATGGTCATTCGTAAAAAATTAAGTGAAAGTGTAGGTAGCCTTTAAGATGACACAAATTGAAAAAAAAGTGATTCCCTATATCCCCGGCGATGGTATCGGCCAAGAAATTTGGCAAGCAAGCCAACCGGTCTTTGACGCGGCACTTGCTAAAGCTTATAACGGTCAGAAAAAAATCATTTGGCAAGAAATTTTAGCTGGCGAAAAATCCTTCAATCAAACAGGTGAATGGTTGCCAGAAGCCACGCTTGACGCGATTCATAACGCAAAAATCGCGATTAAAGGACCACTAACCACTCCGGTTGGCGGCGGCATTCGCTCAATCAACGTGACTTTACGCCAAAAACTAGATTTATTCGCTTGCGTTCGTCCAGTACGTTACTTTGAAGGCGTGCCTTCACCCGTTAAAGAGCCAGAAAAAACCGACATGGTTATCTTCCGCGAAAATACAGAAGACGTTTATGCCGGTATCGAATTCGCAATTGACGAGCCAAAAACAAAAAAAATTATCGAGTTTCTGCAAAAGGAATTGGATGTGACTAACATCCGTTTTCCTGAAACTTCAGGGATTGGAATTAAGCCGATTTCAAAAGAAGGCAGTCAACGGTTGGTTCAATCTGCCATTGAATACGCGATTAAACAAGGGCGTAAAAGCGTGACGCTCGTTCATAAAGGCAATATCATGAAGTTTACTGAAGGTGGCTTCAAATCATGGGGGTACGAAGTCGCTGAAAACAGCTTTAGCGATGCGACCTTTACGATGCGCCAATTCGATGACATAAAGGCTACCGACGGACTTAAAACAGCTCAAAACGCCTTAAAAGCGGCTAAAGAAGCCGGAAAAGTCATTATCAATGATGTCATCGCGGATAATTTCTTACAACAGATTTTACTTTACCCAGAACGCTACGATGTTGTCGCTACGACGAACTTGAACGGGGATTACATTTCAGACGCCCTAGCTGCACAAGTTGGTGGCATTGGCATCTCTCCAGGTGCGAATATTAACTACCACACTGGGTATGCCATTTTCGAAGCAACACACGGCACCGCGCCAGACATTGCTGGACTGGGCAAAGCCAATCCTTCTTCGTTATTGTTATCAGGCGTGATGATGTTCGAATACCTTGGATGGCAAGAAGCAGCAGATTTAATTACAAGCGCCATTGAAACAGCCTTGATTAACAAACAAGTCACAAGCGATTTTGCAAGTCAATTGAATGATGCAACGTTACTCACGACCCAAGAATTCGGTGACCATTTAATCACTTTACTAAATAAATAATTTTTACGTTAACTTTTTATTTACAAACAGGTTAACGTAATGCTATACTCCTTTCACAGCAGTTTTTGCTAAGAAAGGAGTCTTTTTGATGAAATTAACATTACGCGAACAATTGATTTCAGGTTTATTTGCGGCACTCATCGCCGTTGCATCACAAATTGTTATCCCATTGGGGTTCGTTCCTTTGAGCCTACAAACACTGATGATTGGCTTAACGGCAACGTTACTCGGACGTCGTATCGGGACATGGAGTATTATTATTTATTTATTATTAGGACTCATTGGACTTCCTGTATTTGCAGGTGGCGCGAGTGGTTTCGGCGTTTTATTCGGACCGACTGGAGGGTATTTGATCGGATTCGTCTTTGCGAGTCTGTTAATCGGTACGTTACAAAATCGTTCGAACGGCACTTATTTTCCGACCTTCCTGATTAATTTACTAGGATTTATGGTGGCCTTATTATTCGGAACAGTCTGGTTAACCCTCGTCGCAAACTTAACATGGATCCAAGGACTTGCAGGAGGCTTCGTCCCATTCATCCTCCCCGAAGCCATCAAAGCCACCATCGTCAGCACCTTAGCCGTATGGATGAAAAAAAGATTACGCATCCTAGAGGCGATTTAAAAGGTTCTCTGATACGAGAGATAAGAACAGCCTACGAAAAAATGGCTTTTTCATTTTTATCGGAGGATGACTTATCTCCGAGTATCTGCTTAGGAAATGCCGTTTCAGCTAGAGTCGAGTTCTTAAACGATTAGATACGTAAGACAAAAACTTTTTATCAATAATGCTCGCTGAATCATTTCACTTCAAGCGTATAAATAAAGACAAGTATCCATTACTGGACTTGTCTTTTCTATCGCTATCTTTTTCTACAATTGTTTCTAATTCATACTTCCCTTACTACCCTCTGACAATAAAGTCGCAATCAATTTTTACATGTCCTGTTGCCTTCGTGATTAATTGTTGGGCTTATCTTCCAATTGATTGGATTAATGGGGATTGATATGTTTAAAAAAGAAGATAAAAAACTTCTTTAATACCAAAAAAACGAAAGAATCTGAGATTCTTCCGATTTTTTATTATTTTACTTTTGCTGGTTTGAAGCCTTTTAAACGCAATGCATTTAACAATACAGAAACGGAACTTAAACTCATCGCAGCTCCCGCAAATATTGGACTAAATAACGGTACACCGAATAGATACAAAATACCCATCGCGATTGGAATACCAATTCGTCGTTCTAATTCTTTCACGTTCATTTCTTCGACAGAGAGTAGAAACAAGATATTAAAACGTGTCGGATTACTTAGTATGTGAAAAAGAAGGAGGGCTTGATCTATCGCAACATGATTTTCATTGATTCGATCATTGGTTTGGTTATTCATCAGGCGCCCTCCACCTTCCATAAATACCTTAATTTGATAAATATTTTTTCGGTGTTACTAGTAATCTTAACGCATTCAAGATAACCATAATAGTACTTCCTTCATGTAAGATAACACCAATTGCGATATCCATTCTTCCTAAGAAGTTTAACACGACTAGGACAATCACGACAAACATTGAAAAATAAATATTTTGCCAAGTGACTTTATCCATTTTTTTAGACAATTGATGCGCATAAACGAGTTTCGATAGGTCATTGTTCATTAACACTAAGTCAGCAACATCCATTGCCACATCTGTTCCATCACCCATTGCCACACCAACGTCAGCTGTCACAAGTGCCGGTGCATCATTAATCCCATCACCTAACATACCTGTCGCTCCATATTTTCGTTGTTGCTCTTGAACGATTGCTGCTTTATCTTCTGGCATGACATTGGCTACAACTTCATCAATACCAATTTGTTTCCCAACGGCTTCCCCTGTTAATTTTGCATCACCAGTAATCATCGTTGTATGAATACCAACTGATTTGAAATATTTCACAGCATCTTTTGCATGTTGGTTCGGAACATCCATTAAAGCAATTAGCCCAATCACGTATTCATCTTTTCCTACAAAGACAACCGTTTTACCTTCAGCCGCCAATTTTTCTTCTTTTTGTTTATACACAAAGGAGACATTACTAAATGAAGTCGGTTTACCAATACGATAAACCGTATTTTTGATACTTGTTGATAAGCCGCGACCGATTTCGTTTTCAACAGCTAGATTTAATTCTTTTCTATTTGGAAATTGATTGATAATCGCTGTCGCTAGTGGATGATTTGATTGTTTTTCCATTGAAACGATGATATCAATCAACTCATTTTCATCAATGCCATTTTCAAACGTATAATCAGTTACAACTGGTTTACCATTTGTTAGTGTTCCCGTTTTATCAAAAGAGATTGCTTTTAAGCCCCCTAATTTTGATAAATAAGCGCCACCTTTCACTAAAACTCCTTTTTTAGATAAATTTGAAATCGTTGCTAAAGTTGTTGGAACGGCACTTGCAGCGAGCGCACAGGGTGACACGGCAATTAAGTAAACCATACTTCTGTATAAACTCACTTCCCAAGTCCAGCCAAAAATATACGGGCCAGAAAGCAAGACTAATGGGAACATCAATAAGACAAATGTGACATACTTAGGTTCTAAACGTTGAATCAATGTCGCTGTTTTCGTTAGGCTCTTTTGCGATTGATTGACTAATTGTAAAATTTTTGAAAAGACCGTTTCAGAACTATCTTTTGTGACTTCCATCGTAAAGGTACCTGAACCATTAATCGTACTACCAAAAACTTCATCACCAATATTTTTTTCTTTCGGAATACTCTCACCATTGATTGAAGACTCATCTACGGAAGTTGTTCCACTTAGAATGACACCATCCGTCGGAATTTGATCCCCATTTAATACTTGTAACGTGTCGCCTATTTTTACTTGATCGACTGGAATCACTTTCGTTGAACCATTCGGTAAAACGATACGCGCCTCTGTCGGGTTCATTTCAAGTAAGTTTTTAATTTCTCGTTTACTTTTTCCATCAACATAGGCTTCTAAGAAATGCGCTCCTGCAAAAATAACAATCAGCAAAGCCCCTTCTTCCCAGTTACCAATCGCGACAGCACCCGCAGTTGCTAACGCCATCAGCAAATGGATATTTGGAGAAAATTTCTTCGCTCGCATCGTATTACGAATCGTATCACCAAAACCTTCAAGAATAATGTGGTAGCCGGCAGTTAAGATGGAAAGACCAAAAGCAATATTCGCGTATAAGACCATCCCTTCACCGAAGTACAAACCGATTAAAAATGCTGCAAGTCCAATAAAATACATAATGACAGGAAATTTTCCACCGTGGTCATGATCGTGATCATGTCCGTGGTTGTGGTTGTGGTTGTGGTCATGGTCATGATTGTGGTTATGTTGTTTACTTGACATATAAAACACTCCTTTACTTTTCAATTTACATGTTCAGATATTCATATGAATACTTAAACATTTGTTACCTAGAGTATACATGAACGGACATTCATATGTCAACTCTTTTATTTGATTTTTGGTTCTTTTCTACTATTCATTACGCCTACTCTTTAAGTGAATCTCTAAAAACCTTATCATTTCAACACTTCAAGAGATGGAATAAAAAAACGTCTACTCAAAATGGCATTCCTTCAAAACGTTAAATAGAATTTTTGAAGGGATACCATTGAGTGACGCTTTTTGAGTTTATTATTCTAACAGGATTGTTTCAACGTTACCAGTTAATCGATGGCATCGGTATCTCGACAGATTTCCTTACGTTAAGCTAACTGATTACTTCTCGCTTAACCGTTTACGATTTCTATCCGATTAATTGCTCATATTGAGCGCATTACAAAAGCGGAAGAATCTTAGATTCTTCCGCTTTCTTTCGGTTTTTCATAATTAGTGAGTCGGATTCCTAGAAACAAAAGTCTGAACTTTTTCTATACCCTAGGCGATCTCTGGAGCTCCATCCAGTTTTGTTGCTTATTGGTAAATAATTTCTTTGCCATACCAATCGGCTTTGTATTGCAACTTTCGTAAAAAAGTTTGCCAATCAGCTTTGGTGAAATTGACGTTCTCGTTTGATTGACCTTCTGCTAGTGTTGTTTTATCTATCAGAATCCGGTCAAAATCGCGGATAAGCGTATAAGAAAGTTGATTGAAGTAATCTTCTTTCTTTTCTTTTTGGTGACCTTGCAAACGGCTTAATTTTACTTTTTGTTTTTGGTAATTTTTAGCGTAAGCGAGTGGTACCTTATTTTTACGTGCAATTTTCCCACGTAATTTTAAACGACGATGCATCCTATCCATTTTGCATACTAATGCCGCTTGATCAAAAGTTACTGTCGTTAAACATTTTGAATTGTATAACAATTCTTCTGGCGAATAACGCAATTGGATTTCTTGAGTTGTTTTTGGTAAAGCGTCGATCGACTCTAGACAGAGTATCGAAACATAGAATTCTTGGTTGTTTTTGGCTGATATCGTTGCTGACTTAATTTGCCCCTTAATCTCACGATGTTCATTTACTGGAACAAGCGTCTTCAACTTCGGTAGTTTTAACAGCCCGTCCTTTAAACAAATCGTTTGACCTTGGTTATTGGTCGTATACGATTGCCAAATGTTCGATTTATTTTTAAACTTTGGATAATCACTTTTTCCCGTGAAATAGCGACGAAAAGCTGTTTCTAAATTCCGCTGAGCATTCGCTAATGCCAAGCTATCCGTTTCTTTTAAAAAGGGATATTCTTTTTTTAGCGAAGCTGGCGTCATTTTTTTGCCATCCGTTTGCGAACGTGAAATCAATAGGTGATTATACGTGAAACGAACACAACCAAACGTTTTAACAAAGAATTCTTTTTGTGCTTCGTCAGGGTAAATTTTAAATTTATAAGCTTTTAAGACACTCATGTCTGATTCCACCCTTCATGATAACTAGTGAAATTTATGGGCGAACGGCTTTGCGATAACCTTCTAACTCTTTTTCATTTCCATAGACGAAATGTCCAGGTTTTACTTCACTGAATGTTGGCTTGTCAACAGAATAGTCATGCATTTCTGGATCATAGACAACAAGTTCTTTTTTACGAGCTAAAATCGGGTCCGGAATTGGAACAGCCGATAATAAGGCTTTTGTATATGGATGTAACGGATTCGTAAATAATTCTTCCGTTTCTGCCATTTCAACAATTCGTCCAGAACGAATAACTGCGATTCGGTCTGAAATAAAACGAACAACGGACAAATCATGAGCAACGAAGAAATAAGTTACATCATTTTTGATTTGCGATTCTTTTAGTAAGTTTAAGACTTGCGCACGAATCGAAACGTCTAGGGCAGAGATTGGCTCATCAGCAATCACTAGTGACGGTTCCATAATTAATGCACGAGCAATCCCGATACGTTGACGTTGGCCACCTGAGAACTCATGTGGGTAACGATACATATGTTCTGGTAATAAACCAACTTGCTCAATTAAGTTTGCAACTTTTGAAAGACGCTCTTCTTCGGTTTTGAATAAGTTAAAATTGTAAAGTCCTTCTGAAATGATGTATTCCACCGTTGCACGCTCGTTTAATGAAGCGGACGGATCTTGGAAAATCATTTGAATTTTACGGATTTTATCTTCTAATTCTTTACCCGTTAATTGTTTGTTAATTTTTTTACCTTCAAAAATAATATCCCCATTACTTGTTGGATTCAGACCAACGATCGCACGTCCGATTGTTGTTTTACCTGATCCAGATTCCCCTACAAGTGAGAAAGTTTCGCCTTTATAGACATCAATGTTAACGTCTTGAACGGCGACGAATTTTTTCTTACCTTCACCAAAGGTAATTTCAAGGTCTTTAATGGATAATAAGACTTCTTTATCTTTAGACATTTTCGTTACCTCCGATTGTTTGTGGTTCTTCTTGTAATGCTAACATTTTTTCATGTAAGTTTTGGATAATTTCTGGTTTTTCAGCTTTTGGTGCACGCGGATCTAATAACCACGTTTTTGCAAAGTGTGTTTCTGTAATTTGGAACATTGGTGGCTCTTCCTCAAAGTCAATCGCCATCGCATATGGACTACGAGGTGCAAAAGCGTCCCCAACGATATCTTTGTAAAGTGACGGCGGTGTTCCTGGTACAGAATAAAGTTCGTCTCCTCGATTACCTAATTGTGGTAATGAAGATAATAAACTCCATGTATACGGATGTTGCGGTGTATAGTAAATTTCTTCAACCGTACCCGTTTCAACAATTTGCCCAGCATACATTACCGCTACACGGTCAGCAATCGATGCGACTACACCTAAGTCATGGGTAATAAAGATTGTTGTGAAGTTGTATTCTGCTTGTAATTCACGAATTAAATCTAAAATTTGCGCTTGGATCGTTACATCTAAAGCCGTTGTTGGCTCATCACAAATTAAAATATTTGGACGACATGCTAAAGCAATCGCAATAACGATCCGTTGACGCATTCCGCCAGAATATTGGAAAGGATAATCATCGTAACGTTTTTCCGCCAACGGAATGCCAGTACGAATCATTAAATCAATCGCCATTTTTTTGGCTTCTTTAGCTGATTTCTTTTGGTGTTTAATAATGACTTCTGAAATTTGAGAACCGATCGTTTTAATCGGGTTTAAAGACGTCATCGGATCTTGGAAGATTGTCGCGATTTCTTTCCCACGAATCCCTTCCCACTCTTCATCTTTCTTTAAGTCACTCAAAATTTTATCTTTATAACGAATGGTTCCTGAAGTGATTGCACCATTTGCTTCAAGCATTCCAGTAAATGTTTTCGTTAATACTGATTTACCTGAACCGGATTCGCCTACAATCGCAAGTGTTTCTTGTTCTTTCAGTTCAAGAGAAACGTTACGAATGGCACGTAATTCGCTACTACGAACTTTAAAGCCAACTGAAATATTTTCAGCGCTTAAAATTGTTTTTTTGTCCATTTTAACTGATTCCTCCTTCTACATGTGTGTTCTTGGATCAGCGGCATCGGCCAATGTCTGTCCAACAATGTATAAGGAAACAGAAACTAAGGCTAAAACGGTAACTGGAATCCAGAATAGATATGGATAATTACTCATATTATTTGTATAGTCTGAGATTAAACGTCCCAATGATGGTACATCGGCACTTAATCCAACCCCTAAGAATGATAAGAACGTTTCATAAGAGATGAATGAAGGCAATGAACGAGAAACATCGGTAACGATAATTGACGTTAAGTACGGTAAAATATTTCTAAAAATCATTCGTAACTTTGGCGTTCCTAATGTACGTGACGCTAAATTGTACTCACGATCACGCATAATCATTACTTGCACCCGGATGAAGTAAGCTGGCGCTAACCATCCAGTAACACACATCGCAAAAATCAAGTTCCAGAAACCATTACCGAAAGTATAAGACATAACGATAATGATTAGTAATTGAGGGACGTTTGAGACAACGTTATAAATTTCTAACATGAATTTATCGAATTTTTGAGAAACTCCCCAGATTGCTCCAATCACAACACCAATTGTTGTTGTGATTACCGTTGCAATAACTGAAATTGAAATCGATGTTTTAGCACCTGCCCAAACAGCATCAAAAAGCGACATTCCGTTTTTGTCAGTACCAAACCAGTTTTCAAGACTTGGTGGATTGTAACGTTTTGAGAAATCGTTGATATCGTCAACGTTCATAAAGTCATAGCCACTAAACATTGGTTGAATAAAAGACATTAAGATAATCGCAGTCATTAAGATTAACATTGCAATTGCCGTTTTATTTGAAAAGAACTTACGTCCCACTGAGCGCCAGTATGAATACGTTGGCGTATCAATTTTTTCAGAAGCTAAGGAGTCAACGCTGACGAAGTTAAAGCCATCATTGATTTTTTGATTCGTTTTTTCCATTTTATTCTCCTCTTTCTGCTAAATTAATTCGTGGATCGACCATTGCCATTGTAATATCTCCGACTAAGATTGACGTAACCGCAACTGTCGTAAAGATAAAGACTAAGCCAATAACCATTGGATTATTGTTGGCTAAAATTGAATCTGGTAACATTTTACCCATACCAGGAACAGCAAAGACTGTCTCAGTAATTGTCGCACCCGTAATCGCACCGATAATACTTGCTGGGATTTGGTTAGCAATTGGAATGGCAGCATTTTTGAAAATATGCTTACGTGCAATTTCACGCGCATTCAACCCTTTTGCTTTTGCGAATTTTACATAGTCTGCTGATTGTTGGTCAATCATGTAACGACGAATCCAAATAACAATATTTGAAATGGATAACATTCCTAAGATTACTGTCGGAAGAATGAAGGAGCGTATATCTCCTGCACCTAATGTCGGGAATGTATCTGGTAACCCCAAGAAGTTGCTTCCGATAAAGCGGAAGAAATAAATAAACGCTAAACTTGGTACTGAAATTAAAACGGTGACTAAGCCAATCCCCATACGGTCAGGAAGTTTGCCTTTATAGCGAGCCATTAACATGGCAAAAGGAATTCCCACTCCGTAAGCAAGTAAGACTGCAATCACGCCCATCGAAAATGAGGTTTTCATCATTGACGGGTCACGGTAATTATTTTGTGTAATGGTATAGTTATCGTCAAACAAGCGTTTCTCTTTAGAAGAAAGTTTCGCTGTTGGTTGATATTGTCTTGATGTTAAATCTACGGCTGATTTTGATGTCACACCTGTTGGGAAAGTGACTTCTTGACTATCTGTTTTCCCCTGTCCGCCTGTTAGAACTGTTGTCACATCTTGTCCGGCAAATGTTGGATAAGATACGCCTAAGTTTAAGTGCACGATATTTTGGTGGATGAACGGGAACTGTTTATCAAAATAAATTTGATATTTAAATTGTGTTCCTGAACCGACTAATGCCCAACCAACGGTCTCGTCTTTTGTGAATCGTAGAGAGCGTTCTAGATCTGGATTGTCCGGATCTTGTACCTTCCAAGGATGATCAATCTGTATCATATTGGCATAAAAACGAAACACACGCTGTGGCAATGGGATATCTTTCGTTGCATAAAAGGCCTGACTAATTGGTAATTGATGCAGTGTCCAACCATTTGCTTTTGACCATTCTTCTAAAATTGCTTTGTTCTCTGCAGTTGGTTCACCGGTTAAACCTTCATGTTCCTCACTAACTGTATCAATTAAATCTTTTGATGGTAAGTAATCGATATAACCCATTTTGCTAAATGCTGTGTTTTCGTAATTCGCCAACTCATCTGGTTTTCCTTTTAGTTTCCCGTAGTTAATATCTTCTTTAAATACATTTCTACGAGGAACCATTGTGTAAATGACACCATAAGTGATTGTCGTTACTAGAAAAATACTGATGATTGATCTTAGTATCCTAAATGAAAGGTATCGTTTCAAGTTCTGTCCCTACTTTCTATATGTAAGTAAAAAAGGCTAAAAGCTAGCCTCTTTTACTTTGAATCCTTTATTTTGCTGCCGCTTCTTTCGCTGCAGTCCATTCTTCATGCGCTTTGTCGAATTGTTCAACTGTTACGATGTCTTCTTGTAACTTCACATATTTCAACTTGTCAGCTGTGATTCCTGCCCAACCATCAGGTTTCGTAAATGGTACAACTTTAGTTACTGCTGGTGTACCACCGTCTGCGTTAACTGGGATTTGAATAGCATTGTTTAATAACCATGCTTCTGCATCTGCATAAGCTTCAAAACGTGCATTTTCGTCATCGTAAATTGCTGCTGCTTTGTCTAATAATGCGTCGTATTCAGTTAAATTGATTGCTTCTTTTGCTTCAGTTGATGGATCTTCACCTTGAATGATTGCAGAACCTTCAAGACCTAAAGTTTTTAACATATCCCCAGTACGAGAATCGTAAATGTTTAAGTAACTTGATGGGTCAACATAGTCAGGTCCCCAACCAGATGCGTTAGAGATATCAAAGTCACCCGCTGCACCAGTTGTCGCTTGGTAAGTTGCTTGTAAGTAAGCATCTTCACTCAACATTTGGATATCAACAACCACATTGTCTGTTCCTAATGATGACTCAACTGTACTCTTCAATGATTTCACTTGGTTCACAGAAACTTCAGCATTACTGTTTACTGGAATATCTAAGTGAATTGGGAAAGTAACGCCATCAGCTTCTAAATCTTTACGAGCTTTTTCAACATATTGTTTTGCTTTTTCAGGATTGTAGTAACCATCTTGTCCTTCTTCTAGCTCAACATCACCAAATGCATCGGCATCTAATGCGCGTAATTTCGTTTCTACAGCGTCACCAAACGGTTTGCCATCAACAGATACGAATTGTGTTGGAATCAATGTGTTACGTAAGCCACGTTCCGCTCCTTCATCACCAACGTTTTGTGCGCGGTAAGAACGAGTATCAAAACCGAATAATACAGCTAAACGGAAGTCACGGTTACGGATTGCTTTTTGCGTATCAGTGTGTTGTGCCTCTGATGTTTTAGAAGTCGCATCAAACGTTCCACGGTTAAAGTTGAATGTTACGTTAAATGTTGATCCACCTGGTAATGACCAAGTCACACCATCTGGATGTGCTGCTAAAACGTCTTGGTATCCTGGAGAGTTTGGATAGACACGAGCAGCGCTTAGTGTCCCATCTTCAAATTGTTTGAATAAACCATCTGGGTCCTTACCGTCATTGTAAGTCCATTTAACTGTGTCATAATTTACGTTATCAACATCCCAGTAAGCTTCGTTTTTCTCGTATTCAATCACAGATTTCGCTGTGTTGTTTTTCAAGATGTAAGCTCCGTTATAAAGAATTGAATCTGGTGTTGGTTGACCAAACGAATCACCTTTAGACTCTAAGAATTCTTCATTGATTGGATAAAGAATACCGTAAGTTGTTTTTGAGTTCCAGAATGATTCTGGTTGATTTAATGTATATTCTAATGTGTAATCGTCAACTGCTTTTACGCCAACATCATCAAAACTAGAAGTTTTACCTTCGATGTAGTCGCTTAAACCTTTGATACTGTTACCAACGATATATAATGTTTCAGATTTTTGATCAACAGCATGTTTTAAACCAGTAACCCAGTCATGAGCCGTTACTTCTGCCCCATACTCATTTCCTTCGCTGTCCATCCATTGAACACCTTCACGGATTTTATAAGTGTAAGTTAAACCATCCTCACTTACTTCCCATGATTCTGCTAATGCAGGAACTAATTCACCTAATGGATTGTTTTCTAATAAACCGTCAACAAAGTTTGTAAAATGATCACCGTTTGTTTTACGTTGAGAAACGGTATAATCTAATGTTTCTAAATCCGTTGAAAAGACAGTGTTAAATGCTGTCGGTGCTGCTGAATCTCCATTTCCTTTGTCGCTGTTGCCCGTGTCGCCGCCTGTGCTACAAGCTGCAAGTACAAATGTACTAACCAATACAGTTGCTAAAACCTTCCTTACTTTCATGTGTACTCCTCCATTTTCCTCTTCTTCTCTACTTTCTCTAATTTTTCATGATTTTTCCAAATCACAAGAAATACTTTCAAAAATTTGAATTGTCTGAACAATTAGATAAGCATGAGAGAATGATACATGATTTTGTTTTATCCGTCAATGGCTTTTTAATAATTAATTAAAAAAGACTCAAAAAAACGAAGATTATGCAAAAAGAAAACGAAAAAAGACGTTTTTTCTGTTGAAAAACACAATCTTTCATTTTCTTATGCGTTTTCTTAATCGGGCATTTTACAGCCATTTATTAGAATATAAAGAGTTTTTTTGATCGCAATCGAGACTTATTTTTGAAATCAATAATGAATAATTGTCATTCCTTCTTGCAATTCTTTCAAAAGAGTCTTCTCTTTGTGAACTTGAAAAAGTGCGCGGTTATCGCGCAGGACGCTTCGCAATTTATTTGGACGATAGTTTTCGACTAATTGATGTTTAAAAACAAACGTTCGAGTCGTCTGCCATTCATAATAATAGCCAAACGGTCGACAGTGATACCATGTTTGTTTGATTTTTTTTGGTTCAAAGCGACGATGGGTATGTCCAAAAATAACGTGCTTGACTTGCGAATATTCATCTATCACTTCACCAAAATCGGGTGAACCTAAAAAAGCATTTAATTGATTCCAACGAACATGCTCTCCCTGATGTTGAATAATAAAATCCCATTTTGGCACAAAATGGGTTGAAAGAATCACCGTTTTTTCTTTTGGTAAACACCCTAAAAATTCATCCAAGCGTTGATTAATTCCTTGACTAATCATTGAATCATTTCCTGCACGCTGAATTTTTCGGTCGTACCAGTACAAATCCTTCAATCGTTGATTTTTCTTCAAATCAGGATTTTCTGCGAATTGATAATCATACCACCCATTGACACCTACTAGGAGCACCTCATCGGATAATGGATGCGAACGAAAATTCAAAAACAACTCATGTGGATAATTTTCAATTTCCGCCTCACCAATCAACGTGACCATTTCATGATTTCCCCAATGAAAAGTTGCCGGTAAAAACTGCTGAAACCGCTCGACAGTCTCAAGCGTTTCAGCAGCAGTATTGGCGACATCACCCGCAAGATGCAAATGAGTAATGCCTCCTTCTACTAAATGTTTTGCGATTCGTTCAAGCGCTACTTGATTTAAGCCGTTAATATCGACATGTAAATCACTGATTACTGCTAACTTCCCCACAGTCGATACTCCTTTTTTAGTCGTTTTTCATTTCAATTCGTTTTAGCGGGAGGTTCGCCGCTAAGATCCCTGAATCCGAGCGTAACTGGATGCGTTTGTAACTCGGTTCAATTATTATTTCAACTTGCTTATCTAATAACATTTGAGAAGTCGTTTTCATTAATACCGTTCCGATTTCTGTTTCGAGATGCGCATCATAATCACTTAATTTTTCTTCAGGAAATGCTTGTGGCACCAATAATAAACGGAAATTCGGATATAACTGACACGAAACGGCTGATTCGGTAAAAGGACCAATGGCATCTTCAAAATCGAGTAAGAGCCAGTCACCTGTCTGTCGCTCTTTTTCAATCACGTCTTGTGCTTCTTTTGAGATATGTAATTCCATTTTATTTCCCTCCTTGATTCCTTCTTACCTTTAGTCTACTCTTTTCTTGCGATTTGTTCACGAAAAAACGCTCAG
>DXBN01000120.1 GCA_019116505.1 Candidatus Enterococcus avicola
TTTAAAACCAATAAGTGGAGCGTTTCATTACCACGTTGAACATGCACATATACTTGACCATTTTCACCAACCAGCCATTTTCCTGCATCGTAAAAAGAAGCGTGTGATAGATCATTTTTAATTTTAGCAAACTCACTATCAGTTAGATGACCATCGTTTAATTTAGCTTTGTTATTTTGCTCGAGAATATATCTGAAATTGTCCCAAAGCTCTTCTTCTGTTCTAATGTCAGGACGATAAGTCCACTGAGACTCGCTATGACACAGTTGATCAATCAGTTTTTGTTCTAAAACTGATTCTAATTCTGCCATAATCTCTTATCCTTTCTTTGGAAACATGTTTTGTAACATGAATTTTTTCAATTCTTTTAACTGTTCACACTTACGTTGATGAAGAGCGATAGTATCGTCTAACTGTTTGAAAAATGAGCCTATTTTTTGTTGTTCTGAAAGTTCAGGTATCATAATCGGCATTTTCGACATTTGCTTACCTGAAACCTCAACAAAAGTAGACCCTGTACCGGTGACTTCACCGTATCGCTTAAGCTCATTAGTTCTTGAATAAATAAAATAACTATCAAGTTTATTTGGATTAGGAACAATTGATTGAAACCCTTGGTTAGTTGTAGCTTCTTTGCCTAATATAGCGGTGTTTCCGATACCAGCACGAGAAGTGAATAAGACAGTTCCTACTGGTAAAATTCTAGCTGAGCTCTTCTTTAGACCTAGTTCAGTAATAGTCTTTTTACTTTTACTAACATACCTTTGTTCTCCAATTTCAGCTGGAGCATACCAGTCAATATCACCGTCCCAGTATTCAGAGTTCGATGTACTTGGTGTTCCACCGCCCACAATATTAGATAATTCTCCCAACTTACGCTGTTCCCAATCGTCAGCAAACCCCGCAAATCGCAATTCAGGAACTTTCTCGCCATTTTTAGGGAACATTTTTTGCAAGTAGCCTTTTTTCTGTTCCTTGAGTAAATCCAACTTACGTTGATGAAGAGCAATAGTGTTATCTAACTGTTTGAAGAATGAACCGATTTTATTCTGTTCTTCAAGTTTAGGAGTTTGAAAATTCATCATAGAAAAATCTTTTCCTGTAATTTGATTGATAGTGGCTCCCAAACTTTTATGAACTTCTTTTTGAAAATTATTAGTACTCAATAATGCATTAATATAATCCCCATTTTCTCCTCGAAAAGCAGACATAAATGCTCCGATTACTGTATGAGGCATTTCTTTGGTAACAATAGCGTGTTTCCCAATTAAAGATCTACTTCCATTTCGTACAACTACAATAACATCACCAACTTTTACATTATTTGAATTGACGATATCAGGATTGACATAGACATTGTCAGCATCAATAAGTTGATCGTTTTTTACATTCGATGACCGTAAAACAAATGTGCCTTTATCTTGTACATCAGTTGGACTATATGTTAATCCGGAATAGCTAGAAGTTATATCGGTTAACTTACGCTGTTCCCAATCATCCGTAAATCCTTCAAACCTTAATTGTGGACTTTTTTTACTCATCATGACCGCCTCTCAAAAGAAGACGCATCGATTCAATCAAGGCTTGATTCTCTTCACTTTCTGAAAAATCGTCAATCAAAGATAAGAGCGTTTGTTCTTGTTGAACTAATTCTTCATTGATCTTAAGGAGATTGGTATTCACCTCAACCAAATCAACCGGTTCTTCTTCCTCAAAGGTATCGACATAACGAGGAATATTTAAGTTAAAGTCATTTTCTTGGATCTCATCAAAACTTGCAACATGAGCATATCTTTCAATATCTTCTCGCTTTTTGTAGGTAGAAACAATTTTATCAATATGTTCATCCAACAGGACATTTTTATTTTTTTGTTTTTCAAAATCTTGAGAAGCATCGATAAACAAGACATCACGCCGAGAACGGTTTTTCTTCAAAATAATAACCGTTGTCGGAATACTCGTTCCAAAAAAGATATTGGCCGGCAAGCCAATGACTGCATCAATAGCTCCCATCTCTAAAAGGGCCTGACGTATGGTTCCTTCTGCGCCTCCTCTAAAGAGCACGCCATGAGGCAGGACAATCCCCATTGTTCCCGATTCTTTCAAATGGTAAAAACCGTGAAGGAGAAAGGCAAAGTCCGCTTTAGATTTAGGCGCTAATTTCCCAAAACGTTCAAAGCGAGGATCAGAGAGAAACTTATCTGCCGCTGACCATTTCGCAGAATAAGGAGGGTTCATGACCACAGAATCAAACTGATAAGGCTCTTCTGAGGGCCAATCGGCATCTAAAGTATCTCCGTTATTCAGATTCATGCGTTCTTTATCTACTCCATGAAGAATTAAGTTCATACGTGCTAAGTTAAAGGTCGTCGTATTTAACTCTTGGCCATGATAATGGACTTGATTTGGATGGATGAGATAGCGACGGATATTAAGCATCAAAGAACCCGAACCCATCGCAGGATCGTAAATATGAAAAGGCACTCGAGATTCTTGCTCGATCGACGTAATTTCTGACATGATGCGTGAAACAGCTTGAGGGGTATAAAACTCTCCTGCTTTTTTACCTGCACCTGCCGCAAACATCCCGATTAAATACTCATAAGCGTCCCCAATCACATCGCCATTGTGTTCAAATAAATCAATCTCATCTAAGGCACGCAAGACCTCAGTAATCGTCACATTACGTTGTTGTGCATTTGAGCCTAATTTTGTGGAGTTTAAATCAATATCCGAAAACAATCCACTGAATTCTTCTCCTTGACGTTCCAACTCATTAAAACCTGCTTGTAAGTCGGTCAAGTTAAATTCATAGTTATCAGCTTTGATGCGGTAGTGATAAAACAATCGATCGGGTTGGATAAAGTAACCTTGTCTGGGTTGGATATTTTCGATTAAATCGTCTTTGTCTTCTTCGTACCACTCCATGAACCCTGCATACAGAGTGGAGCGTTCTGGGAAGGTATCTGTTTTTCCATTTTCTTGTTCATAAACTTCTCTAAGCTGCTTATCAGACAAGTACTTATAGAAAATTAATCCCAGTAAGTAGTTTTTGTACTCACTTGCATCCATCTTCCCACGTAAGATATCCGCAGAAGCCCATAGTTGTTGGTTTAAACTTGTCGCCATTATAATTCTTCCTTCCATTTTTGAAGTTGTTCAAAGTTTTGTTGTAGTCGTTCTTCTAAAACTTTTGTTCTTCTTCTATATTTTTCACCCGTTTTGGCTTCGAACTCTTCTTTACTAAGAGTCATCGAATCCAGTAAATGGGTTAAATAAGGGATTGTTTTCTTATCGCCTTGATACTCATTCATTGCAGACTGTAAAAAGTCGAAGGATAATCCAAATTCTTCAGCTTCTTTTTGAAGTTGTCTTTGAATTTCATTTTGAATCGATGTCTCTTTTAATTGAGCTACATCAATCTCTTCAGTCGTATTGACGAGTTGATCTTTCAAGGTGTGATACATCTTTTGGATTTGAGGATCCTTTTGTTGGATTTCTTTTTCAAATTTTTCAACGGCCCCTGCTTCGTTTAATTGAATCGCTTTCAAAAGTTGATTAATATAAAAACTATCCACGACGTCTTTATGTGTCGCATTGAGCTGCGAAGAAAAAGCAATCTCTTGTAAAAGCTTCTCGAATTCCTCCTCAGGATGCTCCTCATCCTCGATCATTTCTTTAATCTTTGTTTTAATATTTTCCGTTTTTCCTTGATATTGTGGCAACTGCTCCACTACTTCTGAAAATTCTTCAAAGTCCTCTTCGTATTGATCATAGCTTCGGAGCGCTTTATAACTCTTTTCTAGCTTTTGATAAGCACTCACTTGCGCAATCATCGTTTTAAGATCATTGGGATTATCCGATAGGTCAGCTTCACTTTGTTTATAAAGCATTAAACATTCGATAAATTCTTTTTTGACTTCTTCATATTCTTTTGGAATCAGTTGATCAAAGTTTTGCTTTTCATTTGAGAATAGACGAAACGTGTTTCGTACATTTTCTCTCATGGTGAAGGGCTTTCTAAAAGAGACAATCAACCCAGAATCTTTTCCTGGATAAATACGGTTGGTTCTTGAGAACGCTTGAAGGAGCTTTTGATAGTTCATTTCTCGATCAATATATAAGGTTTGAATCGTTGGAGAATCAAAGCCTGTCAATAAACGATCGACAACAATAACAAAATCTAGCCACTGACCATCCGATTGATATTGCTTTTCCTTACGGGCCAACCGTTTATTAATATTTTGATTGTAGAGTTCCTCATCTTTATAAGGAGAAGCATCAAACTGTTTCGCATACTCTTTCATGATCTCTACTAATTCATCGTCTTGTTCATTTTTTTCTAATTGATCCGGATTGGTTGAGAAAGTAATAGCTACTCTTGGGAAATCTTTATCAATCAGTTGATGACGTTCATCAAATTGTCGCCCATTCAAGAGTGTCCCATTATCTTTCATTTCCTTTAAAATCCGGTAAATATGTTTGGCTTGGGCAATCGAGTGAGTGGTAAGAATGGCTGACATCGTAGGAAAACCATTCTTTACCTTGAACTTTTTGACCACACTTCTCCGATTAAAGATTTTTTGTAACATGGTACGAATATGTTCATCTGTTTCATAAAGTTCCGTAGGCAATAATTTTTCTTGTTGGAGGGCATCGTCTGGCAACTTTCCTTTATTGAGTTGGGTGACAATCACCTCCTGATCCTCTTCTGAAATCAGTGAATGATACTCGATTTGAAAGCCTAACACAGCCCCATCATCCATGGCATTTTTGATTGTATAGGAGTGAAGGAGTGGCCCGTATTGCTGACTCGTCGTTCTGGCAAAGGTTCCATTTTCTTGCTTTTTATTTTCTTCAAAAATAGGTGTCCCCGTTAATCCAAACCAGGTTGAATTGGGTAATATTTTCTTAATTCGCTTCATTTCCTCATCACTAACCGCACGATGAGCCTCATCAACAATAAAAACAATATGTTCTTTCCGTAGCTTCTCAAATTGATTGGAGCCTTTTTCTTCACTCTCTTGTTGGGCGCTTCGCATAGCTGCAGAGAGTTTTTGAATCGTGGTCACTAAAATCGTATTATTATTTTTTGATGAAAGAAGGTTTTGAGCCAACTGTTTTTGATTTTTGATCCCAACAATCAAAGTATTGGCTACCGAATTTCCGGTCGTTTGTCCGGTATGGTATTCCGAGGCAAACTTCGTAAACTCATCCTGCGTTTGAGCATCTAAGTCTTTTCTATCAACAACCATGACCGTACGATCGACACCGACCGCATTTTGAGCTAATAATTTCGTTGCGACAAAACTGGTAATAGTCTTTCCTGAACCTGTCGCATGCCAAATGAATCCTCCTTCATGCTGTGCCGCTTTTTGACGAATCTTACGAATAGCATGAATTTGGTAAGGCCTTAAAACCATGAGGAATTTTTGATTTTTTTGATCATCGACGAGAATGGTATATTGGCTAATCAATTCATGGGCATCGGGTATCCGCAAAACTGTACGAGTAAAATCAAACAAATCGGAAACCGTTTGATTGTCTTCAGTCCGCCAATTAAATAAAAACTTCTTCATCCGAGCATAGGCTTCAGCGGTATCTTCACTAGGTCTTGCAAAGTATCGGGTATCGACTTTATTTGAAATCACCATGATTTGAGTAGTTGCGTAAATCCCTTTAAAAAATCCATCTTCTGCATAACGCTGAATTTGATAATAAGCTTGCATGAAACCGTCTTTAGCGGACTCTTTTTTGAGCTCAATATGAATGATTGGGAGCCCATTAATCAGCAAGCTCACATCTCCACGATCTACTCTAGAGGAATCTGGGACCACTTGGTTCACTACCTCATAAGAAGAAGTTCCTCCTGAAATGTCCTTATTTCTAAAGGCTTCTAAAGTCACTTTTTTCCCATCTTCTCGCTCTAATAAAATTTGAGCCACTCCGTTTTCTCCTCTAAGCCATTGAGAAGCTAAAAAAGGCGTTCCGGTCAAACGTGAAAACTCGACTTTAACTTGATTAAATTCTTTGTCCGTTAATAGTTGCTCTCCCAATACTGCTAAATTTATTCGGTTCAAATGGCTTCTAAAGTTTTGCCAAAGTGCTTCTTCCGACTTCAAGTCCGGACGATAAGTCCACTGATTTTCTTTCTCACTTAAGATTTGTATGAACTGGTTTTCAATCATTTGTTCCGAATGACTCACTTGATCCCCCTCATTTCCATAGTTGCCACCATTTTTTAGATTCTATTTTTACCGGCTCTTTTTCTTTTGCCTTGTTTCGTTCTTCTTCTGATAACTTCAATTGAGCTTTCAGTCGTTCAATTTCTTCCTGCGCCTCACCCCTTATCGACGAGCCATCTTTCATATCCTCCTGAGGCATTTTAAGAGCTTTTAAGCTGTCATTTTCTGCTTTGTATTCTTCTAACAACTTTTTATCTTGTAAGGCTAGGCGTTGTTGTTGGTCTAATAGCTTATGAAGCTCTTTTTTTTCTGATTGGAGTTCGGACACTAGATTCCTTAAAAATAAAATCTCTTCATTCCCCTCTGGATTGCCATCAACTGAATTATTTACGTTGTCGTCAACAAAAACTTTTTGTTGACGTTTTGTTGTTGACGTTTTGTTAAAAAAAGCACTCTTAATAGCTTTTTGACCATCAACGTCAACGTAAACGGTATTTCCTTTTTTTGACGTAAATTGACGTAAATCTATTGACGATTCTTTTTTTATTTTTTGCCATACAGCTTGCTTTGAAACACCTATTTCATCCGCAATTTCTTTTATGGTTTTTAAATCTTCACTCATGCTTTACCCTCTATTTTTTCAATAGGTCTGCCATATTTTCTATGACACTTCCTCTAACTGTTGGGAGGTATTGTTCAATCGCTTTTTTAAGGTATTTAGCAATATTCCGTTTTGAATAAGCTTCTTGCTTACTAGCAACATATGAGAGATGGTCTTGAACTGCTTTCATTCCATGTAAGTCTTTCAACTCATCATAGAGAGGATAAACATGTTGCTGTAAGCCTGCCATAATTGCTGTATCTGTCATTTCATAAGAATTTAGAAGCATATTATCGAGTAATAGCTTAGTATATTTATTTTTCATTGCTTCAATAGCTAGCCTATCTTCTGTTTCTTCTTTCTTTGCTTGTTCTGCTTGATACATTTTATCATTGAGTTTGTAGCTATTATCGTCTGCACACCGTTTCTTCTCGATATGAAAGACAATAGAGTCAATGCTCCGTCCTTTTTTGATTTTGTCATAAGTCACGTCAAAAGACGTATGGGCGTTGATTTCTTCCAACGGTTTTTTTAATATCCATGTTTCTAAACTCTGAAACCGTTCATAATCATTTACAGTATCAGTCATGATACGCAATTCTTTAATTGAAATAGACGGATTTCGGTAGCTTTCTACTTGTTCGGCTCGCCGTCCGCCTTTAACGCTGTAATGCTCGTACTGGTTATAATTCATGGATAACCAACGATATAAGATAATGCTGTACTTGCTATTTAATTCTGCTAAGTCAGACAAAGCATGTTGTGTAAAATTCTTTTTAAGATTGATTAAGTAAGGCATAATTTCACGATGAAATTCAATTTTTACTTCATCATGATAATCTGTCCATTCCACGTAAGGTATAGGAACAATGCTTTTAAATTTAAAACCTTTGCCTGCTTCTTCTTTGATTTGAAAAAAGGCTTGTTTTTGCATTTTCTCAATCGCTTCTTTAAAGCGACTATGCTTGTCATTATCGGATACTTTAAAGAAAGCGAAAAGGTCTCTCTTTGAGAGATAAACAATATTGTCTTTTGGTGGCTCTTCGGTATTGATATAAGACACCGCTAACTCAAACATTTTCAGTGGGGTTTTATCCATTTTAGCAATAGACGTAATCAAGCTGTTATGCTCTACCACTTTTCTTTTTGACAGTTCATTCAAGGTCAGCACCTGCTTTTGATTTTCTTGTTTTTCTGGTATACTAGACATAGAAAATTACTCCTTTGTGAGTGATTTTAAGGTGGCATAGAGAAGTCATTTCGTCGTGAATTTTCTCTATGCTTTTATTATATCATAATATAGCAAGGTTATATAGTTTTTTCTTGCTATATACACAGTTTTTTCTTGCTATATACACAGTTTTTTCTTGCTATAAAAATCTGCATAGCCTTATTATTGCTGAATTTTTGGGCACGCAAAAGAATAAAAGATTAAAATATATAAGATAAATATATAATAGGCTTCGCCTTTTTTTATTTTTTTCAAAAATTTAAAATCAAAGGTCAAAATCATCCAAAAAAAGAAACAGACTGCTCAATATAAAACTTGAGCAGTCTGTTTCTTTAAATCGTGTTTATAGATCTTCTGTTTTAATTTCGTAATAGCCCTCGTAATAATAACTCGCATCAATTCCTTTAAAGAATTGTTCTTTTCCTAAATCATCGGTTAAAGCCTTTTGAATCAAATATTTTAATTCATTGGTGCTGACTGTACTACGAATCATGGCATTTAAATAGTCATCCTTATCAATTTGATTCCAATCGACAATTTTGTGTAGTTTATTTTTAAGAATTAAATCCAACCAAATACGAGTGGCTTGTCCATTGCCTTCCCTAAAAGGATGCGCCACATTCATATCCGAGTACTTATCAATAATTTCATCAAATGTTTCTTGAGGTAATTTATCAATATATTCAAGTGTTTGCGCTAAAAAAATACGGGGCGCAAATTGAAAGTTTCCTTTCGCAATATTCACTTCTCGAATTTTTCCTGCAAAGTCGTAAATATCTTGGAATAAAAACTGATGAATATCAGATAAGCCTTGAAACGTCCCAATTTCCAGATTCTCTATTTTGCCAGACTCAAACAATTCTTTGGCTCTTTTTTCTAAAACCATGGATGAACGAACAAAAAATCTATCGAATTTTGTTTGATCATCCACTAAAAATATGCGAACAGTATGGCTTCATTCAATCCTGTTCTTACAAGTCAAAAGCATTGAATCGTCCTTGGACGATTCAACAAAAAAAGTAGTCGTTTTTGGACGACTACTAAGTTCTAAACATTCATTACCCAAAATCAATTTGGTCTAACATCGTTTCTCGACTAGCTTGATCTAATCCAAGATACGTTAAGGTCATGGCTTCACTTGAATGGTTTAATAAATCCATCACTAAACCAATATTATAGTTTGACTGCGTATAGACCCGATAAGCGCCTGTTTTACGCATGGTATGCGTTCCTAGATAGTTAATTCCTAAAAGATCACCAACACGTGCCATGACCTTATAAAATTGCTTCTCGGTGATGTGACGGTCTGGGTGAGTCGTTGAGGGAAACAACCACTCAGAATTAAGATTTTGTTGGACCAGCCAATCATGATAAATTAATAAATCTTGTTGGACAGGTTTCAAATATAACGTATTCGCTTTTCCTGTTTTTTGATCATGAATAAAAGCGGTTTGTTTAACCGTTCCATCAGGATTAAAGACATCTGATTTTTTAAGTTTCATGACATCACTTACCCTTAAGAGAGTGGCTTTCCCCACTTGAAAGATGGTGTAATTGCGACGCCCTGCACGAAAACTATCAAGCAAGGTATCTTGAACCATTTTTAAAATGTTTGAATCTTTGATGGGGAGGACGATTTGTTGCACCATAGTGAATTTACCACCTTTCAAATATAACTTTTTTTCCAGTCAGTTCAGCTAATTTTTTGATTTGATTGTATAAGCCTATTTTTGAAAAATTAACATACATATGGTATTTAGTTAGTTCTATTGGTTTAGTCAACTTCGTCCCTTGAGCTGATATATGTTCTCTATTACCAAGTATTTGTACGGTATTGGGTTCATTAGGACTCATTAAAGGAATCAATTTATCCAACTCTTCGGATAATACTAAATTAGAAACTAATTGCGTAAATACATCTCTATATGATTTCCCAGTATATAATGATTCTCCAAATATGATTGATATATGACTATTTAGAGTTGAGTTGTCACTATTATCTTCAGTTTGAATGTGTTCTGAATCAAATAAATCGATATTGGCAACATCATTCAATAGTTTTTCAACCTTATTCCATAATGACAGAGCTGAAAATTTGCTTAATTTATCAATATAGCTTTTATTTCCTTGAGTGCTATTATCTAAATCAATATTAGCAGTATTCATTTTTTCAATGATTAAACGTTCTAAAAGATCTAGTTGTGCTTTAGATAGATGCCGGTTCTGTTGCAAAGTTTTAAATAAAGAATAAAATCCCTTACGGTATCTATGATTTAAGCTGGGATTCCCAATAATACCTTGATTTCAGTACAGACCGAAAACCCGAAGAGAGTGCCTTCTTTTCGGGT
>DXBN01000121.1 GCA_019116505.1 Candidatus Enterococcus avicola
AAATATTTAAAAAATTGAATAAAAAAGTTGTGGGACGAGTCGCAAGATTACTAAAATCCCGTTTGATTACGCCATGTGAAATAAAACTACGTCTCATTAATTCATAAATTCGTATTTCGACGCGTTCCACAGCAAGTTTAAAATGGTTGTCAAAAATCACGGTGCTATTAAAAGGATTGGAAATAATTTCTGAAACACGTCCGGCATTAATCCAAATCGTTTGTTTGTCATTCTTACCACCAATTGGCATTAAGCTATAACGATTCGTGGCTACAGGTACTCTTCTGATTTTTTTATCAAAAAAAGACTGAATGGCTTCAATATAGGGTTCATATTTAAGTTGATTAAATCTCATGAGTATCTCTTTGACGATTTCAATTGGGGCTAGTTCAACAACTAGCCATGAATCTTTATATAAAATCAAACTCGTGTGCTTATCACGTCCAATAATGGGTAAAATGGCATATATTTCTTCCTCGTACGCTGGAGAGATGGCAGGATCGACATAATTCGCTAATTCATACGCAAGATAGGGGTCAAATACACAATGTGCAAGTAGCTCTTTAATTGATTTTAAACAAAATCGATAATTATCTATGCATTCTTCTGTTGCTGTAAAATAATTTTTAATAACGACTAATGAATGTTGAAATGCCAATAGAGATCACTCCTTTTAATGGTGTACGATTTTTAGCTTGATTACATTATATTATACTGATAAAAATAAATATTTCACCTGTTATGTTAAAAAGTGAGCAATATGTCATTGAAATCTCATGTAATAATTACTTGACCTTGTCGTTACGTTAAGCTTTAAAATAAAATTGAAAGGAGATGAAAGGATGCTATATTCGATTCAAAAGATGAGTCAAATTTCGGGAGTGAGTGGACGGACACTCCGTTATTATGATGAATTAGGGCTATTAAAACCAAAAGAAATTAGTAATGTTGGTTACCGTAAATACAGTGATGCTGAGGTCGATAAATTACAACAGATTTTATTGTATAAACAGATGGGATTAAAACTAGAAGAAATAAAAACAATTCTTAAAAATCCTGATTTTGATTTGAAACAGGCATTGGAGAAACAGAAAAAACAATTGTTATTAGAACGAAATCGATTACAACAAATAATTGAGACGGTTGAGAAGACACTTGAGGGAATGAAAGGAAAATATCAAATGACAAATGAAGAAAAATTTAAAGGATTAAAAGAAGAAAGTATTCAAAAAAATGAAGAAAAATATGGTCAAGAAATCCGACAGAAATATGGTGAAGAAGTTGTACAGGTAAGTAATAAAAAATACTTAAACTTAAGTGAAGATGAATTTTCAGATATGCAAGTGACAGAATCTGAACTTTTAGACAAATTGACGACTTACTTAAGTCAACCTGATATTAACCAGACACTAGCGAAAGAAATTTTTAAACTCCATAAAAAATGGCTGCAATTTTCATGGGCTACCTACCAATCAGATGCTCATAAAGGTGTAGCAATGATGTATGTAATGGATGAACGTTTTACAGCCTATTATGATAATCGAGCGGGTGTAGGTAGTGCGGAAGCATTAAATCAAATCATTCAATACTATGCTTAAGAGAACTGGAAAAAGAGGAAAGAATCATCAGAACGATTCTTTCCTCTTTTTTTTAAGTTATAGCACAGTTGATAAATCAGTTGCAGGTAAATCTAAGTCTGCTGCAATCCCAGCTTCAACGAGGTAGCCATTATAAATATTTAACCCACGAGCAAGCGCCGAATTCGTTTGGATTGCTTCTTGAATTGGCATGCTTGTTAGGTACTTAACGAATTCTAAAGTACGGTTACTTAAGGCGTAAGATCCGGTTTGTGCAACCGCGCCGGGCATGTTGGCAACAGCGTAGTGGATTACGCCTTCGTCTACGTAAGTTGGATTATCATGGGTCGTTGCTTTTGCGGTTGTTTCAAAAATACCACCTTGGTCAATTGCAATATCAATAATCACTGACTTATCTTCCATACTGCGTACCATTTCTCGAGTAACAAGTGTTGGTGCTTTTCGGCCTGGAAGTAAGACTGCTCCAATAACTAAATCAGCATTCTTTACTTGTTCAGCGATGTTAAAGGCGTTTGATAGTAATGTTTGAACTTTCCCATCAAATTGGATATCAAGCTCTTTTAAACGCGCCACGTTGACGTCCAAGATTGTGACGTTCGCACCAAAACCAACAGCGATTTGAGCAGCGTTGGTGCCGGCAACACCACCACCGATGATAACGACATTTCCTTTACGCACGCCAGGTACGCCAGCTAATAAGATTCCTTTACCGCCGGATAAGCCCTCAAGGAATTGGGCACCAATTTGGACGGCCATTCGACCAGCAATTTCACTCATTGGTGCTAATAACGGTAATGAGCCATCATCCATTCGCACCCCTTCGTAGGCGATTGCTGTGACTTTGTCTTTCATTAAGGCTTCAGTTACTGGCTTGTTGGCTGCTAAATGTAAATAAGTAAAGAGGATGAGACCTTCTCTAAAATATTTATATTCGGATTCAATCGGTTCTTTTACTTTTAAAATAAGATCATTTGCCCAAACATCTTTTGGATCTGCGACGACTTTTGCCCCTACGACCTGATAAGCTTCATCTGTGATAGATGAACCTTTACCTGCATCTTTTTCAACGTAAACTTCGTGTCCAGCTTGAATTAATTCATACACACCAGCTGGGGGTAAGGCAACGCGGTTTTCATTATTCTTAATTTCTTTTACGATTCCGATTTTCAAATCTAATCACTCCATTGTTTTTTCCCTTGTAAAAATTATAGAGCAAAAACGATTAGAAAACAAACTCGTATAGAAAATTAAGAAAATTTTAAGAAAATATTAGAGAAAGTAAGATGATGGCAAAGGGATGCCTATGAAATTTTTATCCGATGAAGAGATGTTATTTGATCGACGGGCAAAAAAGTTTAAACTATTGGAAACAGGAGGCAAATTCGAGCAATTGAAAGAACCAATTGTTCAAATTTGCCTCCTGTTACACAAAAAAAAGATTTTTGATATCTATTTACTGTGGCTATTCACCAATTAATGCTTCTAATTCAAGACTCGTTGTCTCCCACGTCTCTAAATCAACGAGTTGCTGTGCTTCTTTTTCTTCGATCTGTTTTTGAATATTTAATAATTCGATGTGATCATTTAAGATAATCGGATCCGTCATTTTTTCTTCTAGCTGGCTAATTTCTTCTTCAATAGTCGCTAAATCCTCTTCAAGTTGTGTAATTTTCCTTTCTAACTGACGAATTAATTTTTGTTCTTCTTTACTTTTTTGGAAATTTTTCTTTCCTTCAGAAAAAGTTGCGACGGCTGTCTCCGGTTTTTCCAGTAAAGCAGCAAGTTCAGCTTCTTCATTTTTCTTTTCCACATAATAGTCGTAATCACCCAGATATAAACGGCTTCCATTCTCAGAAAGTTCCACAACTTTTGTCGCAATGCGATTAATAAAGTAACGGTCGTGTGAAACAAATAGAATTGTCCCCTCATAATCGATTAAGGCATTCTCTAGAACTTCCTTACTATCGATGTCTAAATGGTTGGTTGGTTCATCTAAAACCAGGAAATTTTCGTGATTCATTGCCAGTTTAGCTAATGCGACACGGGCTTTTTCGCCCCCACTTAAAAGTCCAATTGTTTTTTCGACATCTTCACCAGAAAAAAGGAAACTACCTAAGATACTACGAATATCAACTTCAGGTGAAAGGGGGTGTTCATCCCATAATTCTTTTAAAATAGACTTACTAAGGTTTAATTGTTGTTGTCCTTGATCATAATAACCAATTGAGACGTTGGTTCCATAGCGCATTTCACCTTCAAGAAATGGAATTTCTTTTAGAATCGAGCGAAGGAGGGTCGATTTTCCGATACCATTAGGACCAACTAATGCAATGGCATCCTTCCGACGAACATCAAGTGCAATATGGTTAGCTAGTGGCTGTTCATCATAACCGATTGCAGCGTCTTCTACTTGTAAAACGACATTACCAGAAGGTTGGTCAATTTCAAATAGAATGTTAGCTGATTTTTCAGAGCCTTGTGGACGATCAAGTCGCGTCATTTTTTCAAGTTGTTTGCGTCTGCTTTGAGCTCTTTTCGTTGTTGAAGCACGTGCTAAGTTTCGTGCAACGAAGTCTTCTAATTTGTTGATTTCGGATTGTTGCTTTTCAAATTCTTTCCAATCAAGAGCTAATTGTTCTTCTTTTAATTTTAAGAAACGACTGTAGTTTCCTTTGTAATGGGTCATTTTATGACGACTAATTTCATAAATTTCGTTGACAACTTTATCTAAGAAATAACGGTCATGTGAGACAATTAAAAGAGCGCCTTTGTAGTTTAACAAATAAGTTTCTAACCAAGCGAGTGTTTCAATATCTAAATGGTTTGTTGGCTCATCAAGAATCAGTAAATCGGGTTGCTGTAACAGCATTTTAGCAAGTGCCAAACGTGTTTGTTGACCACCGGATAGAGATTGAATATTTTGTTGATAGAAACTGTCATCGAATTTAAATCCGTGCAAGACTGAGCGAATCTCATTTTCGTAACTATAGCCATTTTTTTCAGCAAACGTATGTTGTAAATGATCGTATTCCTTCAAATAACGTTCGCCTTCGCCAGTTGAGATATCAACGGTACTAATCATTACTTCTAACTCACGCATCCGAGCTTCCATATTTCGAACTTCGTGAAAGGATTCGAGCATTTCATTCCAAACTGTATTTGAAGAAGCCAAACCAGTATTTTGAGCTAAATAACCCATTGTTAGTGCCTTAACTTTAGAAATATTTCCTCGATCGGGCGCTTCTAACCCAGCAATTATTTTTAAAAGCGTCGATTTACCGACGCCATTTCGTCCCACTAGTCCAATTCGACTACGCGAATGGACTTCTATATGGATGTTTTCAAATAAAACCTCTGCTCCGAAAAGCCGGGCAATTTGGTTTCCTTGTAGTAAAATCATAAAAATCCTCATTTCTGTTTAGGGGCCATAAATATAGCCTGATTGTTGATGTGCTATTTGATTTATGCCGTTACATAATCATCTATTTGAAGTCAGTTTATCATAGTTTTATAGCGGTCGCGACTCTCAAAAAAAAGTTTCTTACAAAAAAACGGGATTTGTGAGCAAGCGAATTGCTTTTATAGGGGGAAGTTTGCTATGATAAGACAGTAAATAGTGAAGTTTTCACAAATGGAGGTACAGGAACAGTGAAAGAAAATCAAATACCAAAGGCAACAGCGAAACGCTTACCTTTATACTATCGTTATTTAAGAATATTAAACGATGCTGGCAAAAAGAAAGTATCGTCAACAGAGTTAAGCGAGGCTGTCCAAGTCGATAGCGCAACAATCCGTCGTGACTTTTCATATTTTGGTGAATTAGGAAAACGTGGATATGGTTATGATGTGAAAGATTTAATGAATTTCTTTGCAAAAACCTTGAATGATGATCAAATGACCAATGTTGCTTTAATCGGTGTGGGTAACTTAGGAAGTGCCTTATTAAAATATAAATTTCATCAAAGTAACAGTATCCGTGTGAGTGCGGCATTTGATGTCAATCCGGAAATTGTCGGACGAATCGTGGATGGCATCCCAGTATTCCCAATGTCTGATATGAAAGAACAAATTGCAATTCAACAAATTGAAATTGCGATTTTAACGGTTCCTGCTGAGCACTCGCAAGATTTAGTCAACGAACTAGTTGAATCAGGAATTAAAGGTATTTTAAACTTTACACCAGCGAGAATTACTGCACCAGCTGGAATTTTAGTTCAAAATGTGGATTTAACAACAGAATTACAAACATTAATTTATTTCCTACATTCAGGCGGTATGATTCCTGAAGATTAAAAAAAAGGATTTATGGCTTGTTAGGTCATAAATCCTTTTTTTAATTGTTATCGAAAATTGCTTCATAGCTTGTCGGCTCAGACATTGCTAAATAATTATCAACTAAAGTTTCTAGTTGCTGAAAATTAATAAAGCGGGCTTGTCGGTGAACTTCTTTCCCTTGATAAAAGACTAAGATAGCTGGCGCAGTCATTACTTGAAATGTCCCTGCAACTTCTTGGTATTCAAAGGCATCTAATGCGTACATCGGTAAGTCATGATTGGCAAACATTTGCTCAACTCGTGGTTTGACTGCATGACAGACAGAACAATTTGGCATCGATATATATATTAGAACAAGGCCCTCAGAATTAACTGCTTCGAGTGTTTGTTCAAATGTTTTATTGATCATCAATGAATCCCTCCTTAAAGTGAAATATACTAAGTAAAAATAAACTTGTCAAATTTTGGGTATTTACTTATATATTCTTCAAAAAAAGGTCACAAATAAAGCGTATATTGAAATTGTTGAGAAATAATTTATTTGTAGTTTAAGGCAAGGTTTAGTACAATAGATAACAGATAGAATGAGTTCAAAAAGAGAAAGAGGTGTTGCTTTATGGGATTTACGGATGAAACGGTTCGTTTTGATTTTGATGACAATCGGAAAAAAGAAGTGAGTGAGACACTGGCCATTGTTTATCAAGCTTTAGAGGAAAAAGGCTATAACCCAATTAATCAAATTGTAGGTTATTTACTCTCTGGGGACCCAGCCTACATTCCACGCTATCGTGAAGCTCGCAATTTAATTCGTCGCCATGAACGCGATGAAGTACTAGAAGTTTTAATCAGATACTACTTGAAGGATCATGGAGTGCACTTATCATGAGAATTATGGGACTAGACGTTGGTTCTAAGACAGTCGGTGTGGCTGTTAGTGACCCAATGGGATGGACGGCCCAAGGTATCGAAATCATTCAAATTAATGAAGCTGCTGGACACTTTGGTTATAAACGTGTCAAACAACTAATTGATGAATATGAGGTAACGAAAGTCTGTATTGGTTTACCAAAGAATATGAACAATACAATCGGACCGCGTGCGGAAGCGTCATTTGCCTATGGTAAAGCACTTGAAGAACGATTCCAAGTACCAGTAGTCTATCAAGATGAGCGTTTGACAACAGTACAAGCAGAGCGGATGTTAGTCGAGCAAGGCAATGTGTCACGTTCAAAACGTAAAAAAGTAATAGACAAAGTAGCGGCAGTAATGATTTTACAAAATTATTTAGATCAAAATAGTAGCAGCTTCTAATCAAGTTGCATAAAATTAAGAAAAGAGGAAATAATATGACAGAACATACACATGATCATGAAGGACATGAACACATTACATTAGTAGACGAAGAAGGAAATGAAACGCTATACGAAATTCTTTTAACCATCGATGGCCAAGAAGAATTCGGACGTAACTACGTTTTACTTTACCCAGCGGGCATTCCAGAAGATGAAGAAGTTGAATTACAAGCATATGCTTACATCGAAAACGAAGATGGCACAGAAGGTAACTTAGAACAAATCGAAACAGACAAAGAATGGGATATGATTGAAGAAGTTTTCAATACGTTCATGTCAGAAGAAGAAGAAGCTTAATAATAAGTAGGACAAACCTTGATGTTATAGGGTTTGTCTTTTTTTGTTTTACAGTTGAATGCCATATTGAATGCCATTTACTGAATATTTAAGTGTTTGGCGAAGTTTTCAACTGTTTGTTCTTTTGATTCTTGTGATAGATGGCTGCTTTTATCCATGGATAAAAGCAACCAATCGAAGACTTAATAAAAGAGGACTATCAATTAAATTGGTGTTGTGGGTAATACTTTTGTTTGACAGGAAGTATTATATTTTGGTTAGATACAACTAACAAATCAAAGTAAATTTTAATATAAATCTAAAAGACAATGAGGGAGGTAATTATACGTTTGAAAAAAACAGATGTAATTACTTTTTATTTTCAAGAAATGTAAGCGTTTTCAGATATAGGAGGAGGGGAATTTTTGGAAAATAAGGGGAAGTTAATTAAGAAGAAAACATTTTTTTCGAAGGTTAATGAAAGCAGAACGTTAATTATTATGTGTATTCCAGCAATTCTGTTTTTTTAATATTTGCATATGCACCGTTACCAGGTAATTATATTGCATTTACTAACTTTAACTTTCGAGATGGAATATTTGGAAGTCCTTTTGTTGGATTTAAAAATTTTGAATTCTTAGTAAAGTCTGGAAAACTTTGGAATTTGACACGAAATACTGTTCTTTATAACATTGCCTTTATTGGCATAGGAAATGTCTTACAAATTGCATTAGCAGTAATGCTGAATGAAATTCATAATAAGTATTTCAAAAAAATTTCCCAGACATTAATGTTTTTACCCTATTTTATTTCTGCCGTATTAATTGGTGCGATTGCCTTTAATATTCTTAATTACGATACTGGTGTATTGAATACAATTATACGTGAAGCCGGTGGAAATCCTTTAAAAATTTATAGTATGGCAGGAATTTGGCCATTTATTATTGTGTTTTGTCAACTATGGCAATCTACTGGTTATGGATCAATTGTTTATTTTGCTGCGATTATGGGAATTGATAAAAGTATGATTGAAGCGGCCCAAGTCGACGGAGCTACAAGCTGGCAACGTATTCGTTTTGTTATTCTTCCAAACTTAAAGCCAACTTTTATCATTCTATTTTTATTTTCATTAGGTGGCATCATGTGAGGCAATTTTGGTTTGTTTTGGAATTTAGTTGGAAACAACTCACAGCTTTATACAACAACAGATATTATTGAAACTTCTGTTTATCGTATGATGATGTCACAAAATAATTTTACCTCATCAACAGGGGTGGGATTATATCAATCCATTTTCGGCTTTGTTATAGTTATAGTAAGTAACTGGATTGTCAGAAAAATAAATAAAGACTATGCATTATTTTAGGAGGTTAACAAATGAAGAATATGAATAATAAACCTGAATTATTCATACTTCTAAATTTTCCTTATTAATTTAGGAAAACCGTTGGTTTATACTTTTTCATCATTGTATTCCGAATGTGAATCGCACCATTGTTTCAAATTTTGTTTGCGTTCAAAAATCAGTACGAAAAAATTCCGGTTTTTGGGCGCACAATCCCCTTGGAATTCATTAATTTTTTTAAAATTTCAGTTGGCTCTCGGCCCTACCAACAGAGTTGCTGGATTTTGTCCAATAAGTGGTAGAACAGGTTTTGGTAGACATGGGAAGAGCTCGTCTTCAAAAACAACTTTCGGCCGCTGCGGACCAGCTTGCCAGCCAAGAGGCTTACCATCATCCGGCCATGGTTTTCCAGAAAACAGGAGCTATCCGTCTTGTCGAAATGGAAACCGTTCTTCGCTTCCTTGATATAATTCTCCATGGTGCCACGCTTGTGGTACAGCTGGAACATTACTTTGGCGGATACATTCTCCGAAAAGTTCGTCACCAAGTATTCATGGCGAAACGTTAATTCCCCTGCATCGCGTGTCGATTTGATGCAGACACGCCTCTTTTTTTTCCCAACTGCTGGCTTGATAGGTTGTCGAGTAATAGTAGACTTCCCGGTGTTCCCAGGGATGGTCGTCGCCGATCAAGACGAAAGATTCGGCCAACTTGGCCAGTTTCGCATTCGCCTTGAGGCGAATCACATAATAACTTTTGTAGGTTTCACAGGTATCATAGACTTCCGGTGTCGCAAATCCGCTATCTCCACGCACCATGATATCGGTGCACGGGAGGGTGTGGCTGTAATGCTCCAGCATTGGCTCCAGAAATGTTTTCACCCCATTTGAGGTATAAACATTGCCAGAACGAAGTTCTGCTTTCAGGAAATCACCCGTTAGGCCATCGAAAGCAACCAAGGGATGGTACCCGTTCGTGCCATAGTGGGCATTGTAGTTGGCAGCCTCTTGATTCCCGAATGTATCGGAATGAGTGGAATCCAAATCGATGATGAGTTCGGTCGCATTCCGTTTCGTC
The DNA here is from genome assembly GCA_019116505.1 of Candidatus Enterococcus avicola. Classification (GTDB taxonomy): domain Bacteria; phylum Bacillota; class Bacilli; order Lactobacillales; family Enterococcaceae; genus Enterococcus_I; species Enterococcus_I eurekensis. Next base: position 9,924 of record DXBN01000121.1, read on the forward strand.
CGCGCTTTATCAATTATGGCTTGATTCAGGCTTTGGAATTGGGAGATGGTTGCCTCCGTTATTCGATCCCAGAACCGAGAAAGAGACGCTTGCGATGCAATCCCGTCCTTATCAAGCACCAAACGGAAAATAGGATCTTCCTTCAGTAAACTGGCGGAAGAATCCGTAGCGTATCCGGCAATCAACTGGAACAAGAGTTGCTCCAGCAAGGAAATGTTGTCATGATGCCAGTAGCGTCGGTTGTCCTGGAAGGTGAGAGAATGGGTAGCTAATGTTGAGAAGCCAATGGAATCCATGAATTCTTTTACCAAAATCAGCCCAGAATCGGTGGAAAGATTTCCGTCCGTATTATTTACGACCGTGTTTGAGTTGAAATTTACGCGTTTTTCCTGTAATGTAGCCATTGAGAGAACCCCTTTCATGGTTTAGTTTAGTCGCTTTAACCATAGCAGATTGGGGTTCTTTTTGTACACCCAAAGGGTGTCGGATAACTAAACAAAAAACAGTGTTGGAACAACGCTTAGAGAGCATTTTAGAATACTATGAATTATTCAGGAAGAAGAATTCTATTTAAATGGTGAACCAATCAAAATTATTTCAGGTGCGATTCATTATTTTCGAGTTGTACCAGAATATTGGCGTGATCGGTTAGAAAAATTGCGTTTAATGGGTTGTAATACAGTCGAAACCTATGTTGCTTGGAATATGCATGAACCGACGGAGGGGATCTTCAATTTTGAGGGAGGGCTTGATTTACGCAAGTTTATTCAAACGGCTCACGAAGTTGGTCTCTACGTTATTTTACGTCCGGCACCTTATATTTGTGCGGAGTGGGAATTTGGTGGACTGCCTTATTGGTTATTATAAGATTCAAATATGAAATTACGTTTTGATTACACACCCTTTATGGAAAAAATCAATCATTATTTTGATCAACTTTTAGAACAAGTAGTTGATTTACAGGTTACAACGGATGGTCCGATTATTTTGATGCAAGTTGAAAATGAATACGGTGGATATGCCAATGATAAGAGTTATATGCGTAAAATGGCAGAAATGATGATTGAAAAAGGAGTCAATGTTCCTTTAGTGACATCAGATGGACCTTGGGGTGATATGTTAGAAAATGGCTCAATTCCAGATATAGCTTTGCCAACAATTAACTGTGGCTCGAAAGTCAAAGAACATTTTAAACGTTTACGAGAATTTCATGGCGACAAGCGGCCGTTGATGGTAATGGAGTTTTGGATTGGCTGGTTTGATGCCTGGGGTGATGAGGCACATCATACGACAAGTGTTGAGGAAGCGACAAATGAATTATCGGATATTTTATCTGAGGGCTCAGTCAATATTTATATGTTCCATGGAGGGACCAACTTTGGTTTTACGAGTGGTGCGAACTACTACGAAAAATTACTACCAGATGTAACGAGTTATAATTATGATGCACTCTTAGCTGAGTGGGGTGATATCACACCAAAATACGAAGCCTTTAAAGAAGTGATTCGTCAATATGCAGAAATTCCTGAGTTTCCATTGACAACAAAAATTCAGAAAAAAATTATGGACAGCAAAAAGTAGCAGAGCGTGTTTCGCTATTTGAAATAATTGATAAGCTGAGTCAAAAAGTCTATTCGAATTATCCAGTTTCAATGGAAGCTTTGAATCAAGGACGCGAATATATTTATTATCGTAGTCAAATTGGTCCAGCTCGTCCGATCGATGATTTCCGACTTATCTCGACAATGGACCGAGCACACATTTTTATTAATAATAAACTGCAACAAATCCAGTATGATTTAGAAATTGGACAGAAAGAGTCACTTGTATTAGAAGCACCCAACAATGAATTAGGGATTTTAGTTGAAAATATGGGACGAGTAAATTATTCTGTAAAAATGAATCATCAACATAAAGGGATTAAAGACGGTGTTCTAATTAACGGAGCGTTCCAAAGCGAGTGGGAAATGTATTCATTACTGATGGATAATTTAGAGAAAGTCAATTTTTCGAAAGACTATATAGTTGGGCAACCAAGCTTTTCACGCTTTCTAGTCGAAATGGATGAGACAGGTGATACTTTTATTGATTTAACGGGTTGGGGTAAAGGCTTTGTGCCGGTTAATGGCTTTAATATTGGTCGTTACTGGAAAAAAGGACTACAAAAACGTTTATATATTCCAGCCCCCATTTTAAAAGTTGGGACAAATGAACTTATTGTTTTTGAATCGGATGGTGAAGTGGCGGATTTCGTTACGTTAACAGATATACCTGATCTAGGTTAATTAATAGGAAACAGAGCAAAAGGTGCTGCGATATTAGTCGTAGCACCTTTTAATGTATT
>DXBN01000122.1 GCA_019116505.1 Candidatus Enterococcus avicola
CGAGCAGCAGGAGTAGTCGATGTTCGCTATGTAGTCAAAGAAAAAACGAAGAAAAAAATGGTTCGCCATGTTACTAGTTTGATTACAGAGGCTAATTTTTCCGATTTTAAGGCTACGATTCGGCCCAACGCCTTGCGCCAACACCAATTAATTGAGACCTTAAAAGTAACACCACGAGAAACAGTGGCTTTTTATACTGCCCAAGGATTAACGACCGCTCATTTGAATCAGGGACAAGCGCTGGGCTGGTTACAATTTGAAGAAGTAGAGACGTATCGTGATCCTTTTAAGGACTACGATTTTCCCATGACACAACCTTTTGAACTGAATAGAGAACAAGCCCATGCCGTCGAACGAATTGTCAGTGCCGAATCAAACGCGGAGGCCACAACCTTCTTGCTAGAAGGTATTACGGGTAGTGGAAAGACCGAGGTCTATTTACAATCCATTGCCCAAATTTTAGCTAAAGGGAAAACAGCGATGATGCTCGTTCCTGAAATTGCGCTAACGCCGCAAATGGTCCAACGTTTCAAAAGCCGTTTCGGGAAAGCTGTAGCGGTCTTACATAGTGGCTTGTCTCAAGGAGAAAAATACGATGAATGGCGTAAAATTGAACGGGATGAATCACAAGTTGTAGTCGGTGCACGCTCAGCGGTCTTTGCTCCACTTGAAAATATTGGGCTGATTATTATTGATGAAGAACATGAAGCGACGTACAAACAAGATGAAGCGCCTCGTTACCATGCACGTGACTTAGCCATTTGGCGTAGTCAATACCATCATTGCCCGGTTGTGTTGGGCAGTGCAACGCCATCTTTAGAATCACGGGCACGGGGTCAAAAAAAACGCTATGAACTCCTTTTTTTAACGCAAAGAGCCCATAACGCCGCACAATTACCACAAGTGACGATTGTGGATTTAAAAGATGAATATGCGCAAAAAAATACGAGTACTTTTTCTCACCTGTTACAAGAAAAAATTGCTGATCGGCTAGCAAAAAAAGAACAAATTGTTTTGCTTTTAAATCGCCGGGGATATTCCTCGTTTATGATGTGTCGTGATTGTGGTTATGTTCAAGATTGCCCCAACTGTGATATTTCGTTAACGCTACATATGGATATTAAAAAAATGGCTTGTCATTACTGCGGCCATCAAGAACCGATTCCGCAAATTTGTCCAGACTGTAAGAGCCGCAAGATTCGTTATTATGGCACAGGGACACAAAAGGTTGAAGAGGAATTGCAAGCACTCTATCCAGAAGCACGTATTTTACGCATGGATGTCGATACGACACGTAAAAAAGGCGCGCATGAACGGATTTTAAAGACTTTTGAAGAGCAAAAAGCGGATATTTTATTAGGCACACAAATGATTGCTAAAGGGCTCGACTTCCCGAATATTACGCTAGTCGGTGTTTTAAATGCGGATACCGCCTTGAATTTGCCTGATTTTCGTTCGAGTGAGCGGACTTTTCAATTGTTAACACAAGTTAGTGGCCGAGCGGGTCGTGGTGATAAGGCAGGAGAAGTAATTGTTCAAACGTTTAATCCCGAGCATCATAGTATCGTCTTAGCTCAAGCCCAAGATTACGAAGCCTTTTATCGGCAAGAAATGCATTTACGTCACCAAAGTGGTTATCCGCCATATTACTTTACAGTTAAAATTTCAGCGAGTCATCCATCTGAAGAAATGGCAGCCAAAAAAATGTATCAGATTGCTGAAAAATTAAAGCAAGGCTTAAGTGCGAACAGCCAAATCCTGGGTCCGATTCCAAGTGGGGTTGCCCGTGTTAAAAATCGTTACCATTATCAACTCATTTTAAAATACAAACAAGAACCGCAATTGCATCAGATGTTGCGTGAAATTTTAGAAACAAGTCAAGTAGAGCAACGTCAAAATTTATTTGTTGCGATTGACTATGAACCATTAAACTTTATTTAAGGAAGAAGGGCTTTTATGCGCTATCCAGTTATTATCCACCCAAATGAAAAATTAACGAAAAAAAATCGTGAAGTGACTGAAATTACGGAAGAATTATGGACGCTATTAGACGATATGCATGAGACTATGATTGCTCATGATGGCATTGGAATTGCCGCACCACAAATTGGTAAAAATATTCGCGTGGCACTCGTTGAGGTTGAAGAAGGCGATTTATTCGAATTAATTAATCCTACGATTATTTCGGCTAAAGGTGAAGACATTGATGTCGAAGGTTGTTTAAGTATTCCCCATGTCTTTGGAACCGTTAAACGCCCAGATGAAATCGTGGTCCGTTATTATGACCGAGAAGGTGATGAAATGGAAGTAGAAGCTTATGGCTATTTAGCACGCGCTTTTCAACATGAAATTGATCATCTGAACGGTGAACTTTTTATTGATAAAATCATCGATCGTATTCCGGAAGAAGAATTAGAAAGGTATATGGAGGAACATCAAAATGACTAAAATTGTTTTTATGGGCACACCGCAATTTTCTGTTCCAATTTTAGAAAGCTTGGTCGAAAATGATTATGATGTCGTAGCAGTCGTGACGCAACCGGATCGTCCAGTAGGTCGGAAAAAAGTGATAACAGCTACACCTGTTAAAGAGGCGGCATTGCGTTTAGGCTTAAAAGTGTTACAGCCAGAAAAAATTAGCAATTCTCCAGAAATGGCAGAGATTGTAGAATTAGCACCGGATTTAATCGTCACGGCTGCCTTTGGTCAATTTTTACCGGAGAAATTATTACAAGTACCAAAACATGGCGCGATTAACGTGCATGCTTCGTTGTTACCAAAATACCGTGGTGGCGCGCCTGTTCACTATTCAATTATGAAAGGTGAGAAAGAAACGGGCGTAACGATTATGGAAATGATAAAAAAAATGGATGCCGGTGGAATTTATACGCAACGCGCGATTCCGATTACAAAAACAGACGATGTTGGAATAATGTTTGATAAGTTAAGCCAAGTCGGAATGGAATTATTAATTGAAACCTTACCAGGGATTTTAGCAAATGAAATTAAGCCAATCCCGCAAGATGAAAGTTTAGTGACTTTCTCTCCAAATATTACGCGTGAAGAAGAAATCATCGACTGGAACAAAACAGCAGAAGAAATTGATTGGCAAGTCCGTGGAATGCGACCATGGCCAGTTGCTCATACAACATATGAAGGTACGCGTTGGAAAATTGTTGCGGTGACCCCACTAGATGAGACAACAACTGAATCTGCGGGTACAATTATTTATCGAGATAAAAAACAACTGAAGATTGCTTGTGGTCAAGGAACGGTCTTAACGGTTGATCAATTACAACCAGCTGGTAAAGGATTACAAGAAATAGCGGTCTTTTTAAATGGTAGTGGTCAAAAAGTAGCAGTCAATCAAAAGGTGGGGCAAGATGAAGCCAAGTAAATTAAGAAAAACGGTGCGTTTTGTCGCACTTGAAGCCTTAGAAAGAGTCAATAAAGGGGGAGCCTACTCGAATCTTTTGCTAAGAGAATTAATCACAACTAGAGATCTTAATGAAAAAGATGGACGCTTATTAACAGAACTTGTTTATGGCACAATCGCTCGTCAACAACTGTTGGATTATTTTCTGCAACCATTTATCCAAAATGCGAAAAAAGTGGAAGATTGGGTGCGGCTATTATTACAGCTCTCGCTTTACCAACTATTATATTTAGATAAAGTACCGAGTCATGCGATTTTAAATGAAGCAGTCGAGATTGCTAAAGTTCGTGGCAATATTGGAACAAGTAAATTCGTCAATGGCGTCTTACGTAATGTTCAACGCCAAGGAGTCGCAGATTTAGAGCAAATCAAGGATCCAATCAAACGCTTAGCAACAGAAATCAGTATGCCACGTTGGCTAGTCGAAAAATTTATCACGGCAATGGGTATCGAAGAAACAAGAAAATTAGGTCTGTCTTTGTTTAAACCAAGCCACGTTAGTGGTCGGATTGACCGTCGAAACATCACACGTGAAGCTGCAATTGAACAGTTAGCAGCTGAAGGGATTGAAGCGACAGCTAGTCCGATTAGTCCAGATGGCATCATTGCTGAACGAGGATTTTTAGCGGGAAGCCAATTGTTTGCTTATGGTTTATTGACGATTCAAGATGAAAGTTCAATGCTTGTCGCGCCAACTTTACAGTTAGAAGCGAGTCATCAAGTATTGGATGCTTGTGCGGCACCTGGCGGAAAAACAACGCATATTGCGATGTATTTAGATGCTGAAAAAGGTGGCAAGGTCACAGCGTTAGACATTCATCAGCATAAAGTGCGTTTAATTGATGACAACGCCAAACGTTTACACGTCACAGATGTTGTCGAAACCAAAGTCATGGATGCACGCGCGACGGATGAGGCTTTTCCAGCAGAGTCATTTGATCGTATTCTAGTCGATGCACCTTGTTCAGGTCTAGGCTTGATGCGTCGCAAACCAGACATTAAATACAATAAAACAGCGAGCGATTTTACGAAATTGCCTGAAATCCAATTAGATATTTTAAATCATGCAGCACCAACGTTAAAACCAGGTGGTATTTTAGTCTATAGTACGTGTACAATTGTGTCAGATGAGAACCAAAATGTGGTGAAACAATTTTTAGCGACACACCCAGAATTTGAGCAAGCATCGTTAGCCGTTTCATCTGTTTTGGATACAAGTATTCAAGAAGATATGTTGACACTCTATCCTCACTCATTTATGACGGATGGATTCTTTATTAGTTGTTTACGTAAAAAGTAACGAGGTGGAAAGAAGATGGAATTTTATTTTCAAAGTGACCAAGGCAAAAAACGTAGGAATAATCAAGATTACGCAAATGTTTTTACCAACCAGTCCAATAAAGTATTGGCCTTACTAGCTGATGGAATGGGCGGACATCAAGCGGGGGATATTGCTAGTCAATTAACGGTGAATGAAATTGGCAAGAGCTGGGAAATGACTGATATCACTTCGAGTGAAGCAGCTGTTAAGTGGCTGATTCAAAAAATTCAAAATGAAAATCAGCGGGTTTATGAACAGGGACAACAAGATATGGCTTTGTCTGGTATGGGAACAACACTCGAAGCCGTATCAATTTTAGAAAACAAATTAACATTAGCCCACGTCGGTGATAGTCGGATTTACGTTTTAAGAGAAGGTCGTTTGTTACCTTTGACTGAAGACCATTCCCTTGTTAATGAACTTGTAAGATCGGGTGAAATCACTCCGGAGATGGCAGCAGTTCATCCACGTAAAAATATTATTACGCGTTCGGTTGGGATGCCTGGAACGATAGAGGTAGATGTGGCTATTCATAACATTCGACCAAATGATCGCATTTTAATGTGTTCAGATGGTCTGACCAATATGTTATCTGAAACAGAAATTACAACGATTATTAGTCAAAATACTTCCTTGCAATTGGCGAGCCAGTCATTAATTGATGCCGCTAATCAACGAGGGGGGACAGACAATATCACGGTTATATTAATTGATTTAGGAGGAAGCAACCATGATTGAAGTGGGTAAAAAGTTAAATGGACGTTACTTGATTTTAGGTACCATTGGCAGTGGTGGTATGGCACATGTTTATTTAGCAAAAGACTTAATCCTAAATCGAGAGGTAGCGGTGAAAGTCTTACGTTTTGATTTTCAAAATGATCAAAATGCGATTCGTCGCTTTCAAAGAGAAGCATTAGCGGCGACGGAATTAGTTCATCCCAATATAGTCGCGGTGTACGATGTCGGTGAAGAAGAGGGTATGCAGTATTTAGTCATGGAATACGTTCGTGGCATGGATTTAAAACGTTACATTCAAACGCGTTATCCGTTACCATTCCAAACAATTGTTAGTATCATGCAACAAATTTTATCGGCGGTTGCTTTGGCCCATCAACATCGAATTATCCATCGCGATTTGAAACCACAAAATGTCTTAATGGATGAAGATGGTACCGTTAAAATTGCCGATTTTGGGATTGCGATTGCACTTTCAGAAACATCGATTACACAAACGAATACAATGCTTGGTTCGGTGCACTATTTATCACCAGAACAGGCACGTGGGAGTATGGCGACTAATCAGTCCGATATTTATGCGTTAGGTATTATTTTATTCGAGATGTTGACCGGCCAAGTACCATTTGATGGCGAGTCAGCAGTTACGATTGCTTTAAAACATTTCCAAGA
>DXBN01000123.1 GCA_019116505.1 Candidatus Enterococcus avicola
GTACGCTCCAAGAAACACTCGAACCAGAAGTGAATGAGAGCCCTATAGAAGAATTACCTTTAGCGATTTTAGCGATTTGTGCTTCCGGTGAGGGGACGGCTCAACACTTAAAACAAATGATTGAAAAAACATTGGATGCAAATCAAATTGATTCGGTATCCGTTATCACAGAGTCAGTCGTTGACGTCCAACGGCGGATGCCGGAAATTCGAGCGACCAATCAATTGCTTGCAGTAACTGGGATTTTAGACCCGAAAATTGGTGTTCCATATTTATCATTAGAACAATTATTGGAATCGGATTTATCTGAATTGTTGATGGAGTTATTATTAGGTGAGGATTTTGTTGAAAAAGCGCCTAATATTGGTTATCAGGAACAAAGGCAAGTCTGTCTAACCTATTTGGAAGAAGCTGTGACTTTTTTAAATCCTTCTAAAGTGATGGATCCGTTGTGGGAATTAGTTGAAACCTTATGTAAAGAATGGTATACGTCTGAAAAAGACGAAAAAGTTCGAATCAATTTTGTTTTGCATTTAGCCAGCATGATGGAACGAATTTTACTTGGTCAACCATTGAAAGGATCAAAAGAAGAAGAGTCCGTCTTTTTAGAACATGAGAAACGGAGCTTTTTAGACAATACACTGGTATCAATTGAAGAACCTTTTCGTCTAAAGATACCCATAATCGAAAAATATTATATCTTAATGATGCTAGATAATGGTCAAAAATAAGAAACTATACACTAAAAAATGATTTAACGTTTTAGTGTATAGTTTTTTATTCGAAAAATAGGTTAAATACAATAGTGTATCGATAAAAGTTGGCACGGAACTTGCTTCTAATTACTATAGGAACTCTTGGAAGGAGGATAGTGTATTAAACAGAGGAGGAGAGGTATTGAATATTCAGTTAGCACGGATAGATGATCGATTGATTCATGGACAAGTCGCTACGGCTTGGACGAAAGAAACAGGTGTGAATCGAATTATTGTCGTTAGTGATGAAGTAGCAAAGGATCCTCTTCGAAAGTTTATGTTGCAGGAAGCGGCTCCCCCGGGAGTTAAGGCAAATGTGGTCACTGTTGGAAAATTATTATCTATTTATCAAAGCGCATTATTTAAAGAAGAAAAGATCATGCTTTTATTTACGAATCCACAGGACGTTGTTGTGTTAATTCAAGGAGGGATGAAAATCTCGACAATCAACATAGGCGGTATGCATTTTATGACTGGGAAAAAAATGATAACCAATTTTGTTTCCGTCAACGATGCAGATGTGATGGCTTTTCGATATCTCAATCATCGAGGGATAACGCTCGAAGTGCGAAAAGTACCATCTGATCGAAAAATTTTTTTAATGGATCTATTAAAAAAATACAAGTAAGCAAAAAAATTAGTAAAATTAGGAGGTAAGATAATGGTAGGTATTATCCTCGCAAGTCATGGAGAATTTGCCAATGGTTTAATGCAATCAGGCGCAATGATTTTTGGAGAGCAGCCAAACGTTGCAGCTTGTGTATTGCAACCAAGCGAAGGACCAGACGATATTAAAGCAAAAATGCAAGCAGCGATTGAATCCTTTGATGATCAATCAGAAATTCTATTTCTAGTTGATTTATGGGGTGGAACACCATTCAATCAGGCAAATAGTTTATTTGAAATGAACAAAGAAAAATGGGCAATTGTCTCAGGTATGAATTTACCAATGTTAATCGAAGCATATGCAGCTCGTCTTTCAATGGACAAAGCACACGATGTGGCAGCAGCGATTATTGGAACTGCTAAAGAAGGCGTGAAAGTAAAACCAGAAGAACTGGAACCAGAAGCGCCTGTAGCTGCTGTTTTAGAAGCGGTGGAACATCGAGGTGGTATTCCAGAAGGTACGGTTTTAGGAAATGGTGAGATTGACATTGTTTTAGCGCGTGTTGATTCTCGTTTATTACACGGACAAGTGGCGACTGCTTGGACAAAAGCAACGAATCCTACACGAATTATTATTGTATCTGATAATGTTGCTAAGGATGAAATGCGCCGCAAGTTAATTGAACAAGCTGCACCTCCAGGGGTAAAAGCGAATGTGGTGCCAATCGATAAAATGATTGAAGTTGCAAAAGACCCACGTTTTGGTGCAACAAGAGCGTTATTATTATTTGAAAACCCGAAAGATGTTTTACGTGCCGTTGAAGGTGGCGTAAAGATTAAAGAAGTCAACGTTGGTTCTTTAGCGCACTCAACAGGTAAAGTTGTAGTAAGTAAAGTATTATCAATGGGCAATGAAGAAGTTGCCGCTTTTGAGAAATTGAAAGAAAAAGGCTTATCGTTTGATGTACGTAAAGTACCGAATGATTCTAAAGATAATATGGATGAATTGATTAAAAAAGCAAAACGAGAATTAGCATAATTATAAGAAAACAAGGAGGTATATTATGTCTGACTTAAATATTATTCAAATTATTTTAGTTGTATTCGTTGCGTTTTTGGCAGGTATGGAAGGAATCTTAGATGAATTTCAATTCCATCAACCATTAGTAGCGTGTACTTTAATTGGACTTGTGACAGGAAACTTAGAGATAGGTATTATTTTAGGTGGTTCATTGCAAATGATCGCACTTGGTTGGGCAAATATTGGAGCAGCCGTAGCACCGGATGCAGCTTTAGCATCGGTTGCGGCAGCAATTATTTTAGTTTTAGGTGGTCAAGGTGAAGCTGGAGTTCCTGCAGCGATTGCGATTGCGATTCCTTTAGCGGTAGCCGGCTTATTCCTAACAATGGTTGTTCGTACGTTAGCTGTACCAATTGTCCACATGATGGATAAAGCAGCTGCAGAAGGCAATTTCCGTAAGATTGAAGTTCTACAAGTTTTAGCCATTTGTATGCAAGGTGTTCGTATTGCGATTCCAGCCGGTGCATTACTATTTATTCCAGCTAAAACTGTACAAGGAGCCTTAGAATTAATGCCAGCTTGGTTAACAGATGGAATGGCAATTGGTGGTGGAATGGTCGTAGCAGTAGGTTACGCATTAGTTATTAATATGATGGCTTCTAAAGAAGTTTGGCCATTCTTTGTTTTAGGGTTTGTGATTGCAGCGATTTCTGAATTAACATTAATTGCACTTGGAGCGTTAGGTGTTGCTTTAGCTTTATTATACTTAAACCTTTCAAAAATGGGTGGTTCTTCGAATGGTGGCGGTTCGTCCACTGGAGATCCTCTTGGCGATATCTTAAATGACTACTAAAAATGAAAAAGGAGGAAATCAAATAATGGAAGAGAAAATTCAGTTAACTAAAAAAGATCGGCTCGCTGTTGCATGGCGTTCTACATTTATTCAAGGATCTTGGAACTACGAACGTATGCAAAATGGTGGTTTTGCCTTTTCAATGATTCCAGCAATTAAAAAATTATATAAAAGTAAAGAGGATCGCTCAGCGGCCTTACAACGCCACTTGGAATTCTTTAATACGCATCCTTACATCGCTTCACCAATTATCGGAGTAACATTAGCTTTAGAAGAAGAGCGTGCGAATGGCGCACCCGTTGATGACGTGGCAATTCAAGGGGTTAAAATTGGGATGATGGGTCCGTTGGCTGGTGTCGGAGATCCGGTTTTCTGGTTCACCGTTCGTCCAATGTTAGGTGCTTTAGGTGCTTCTTTGGCACTTGGTGGAAACATTTTAGGTCCAATTATTTTCTTCGTGGCTTGGAATCTTATTCGTTGGGGCTTCATGTGGTATACACAAGAATTTGGTTACAAAGCAGGATCTGCGATTACCGATGACTTATCAGGTGGGTTATTACAGGATGTTACCAAAGGAGCATCGATTCTCGGGATGTTCGTACTTGCGGCCCTCGTTCAACGTTGGGTAAATATTTCCTTCGTTCCGAAAGTTTCGGAGATTCAGCTTTCTGAGGGTGCCTATATTGAGTGGGACAAAGTTGAAATGACAGGTCGAGGATTACAGAATTTGTTTACTGAGATTAATTCTGGGAAAGCCTTGTCCGATATCAAAGTAACAACCTTGCAAAATAACTTAGATCAATTAATTCCTGGATTAGCTGGTCTTTTATTAACGTTATTATGTATGTGGTTACTGAAGAAAAAAGTTTCGCCAATCGTAATCATCTTAGGTTTATTCGTAGTGGGTATCTTAGGACACGTAGTTGGTATTTTATAAAACAACGAATCAATTACATGATATACTAGTTAAAAGAGTTTTGAAGGAGTGAACAATCGATGGTTGAATCGTTAAATACAAAAGTTTCCTTAGTGATTGATGGGACTTCTTTTTTAGGCCTAACGGATTATGGAAAAATTATGGTTGGTGATCGTGGATTTGAATTTTATAATCATCGCGATTCTCGAAAATTTATCCAAATTCCTTGGGAAGAAGTTGATTATGTCGTGGCATCCGTGATGTTTAAAGGTAAATGGATACCAAGATATGGCATTCAAACGAAAAAAAATGGTACTTATACTTTTTCTTCGAAAGAGCCAAAGAAAGTGCTAAGGGAGATTCGTCAATACGTTGATCCAGATCGAATGGTTCACTCACTGAGTTTTTTCCAAGTCGTGCGACGAGGAATTGCCTCAATCTTTACGAAGAAAAAACTTAAAAACTAAAAGTTTATCAAGAAAATGTTCGTATAAGTTAAAGGACTGTGGCTGATGTCACAGTCCTTTTTATAAGCACTTATAATGGAGATTTTGTCAATATTAGGAGTATAAAAGTCTAATGAATGGCTGGATTTAAGAAAAGATGGTGGCAAGCATCCGTGAATTGCTGCTAGTGTAATGGGGATTGTTTTGAAAGATAAACAGAGTGAAGCGAAAATAGTTTGTGCTAGATGTCCGCGTGATAAATCGAACTGTACGGATCTCCACAAAAAGCATTGTGTCTTGAGTTATAAGAGAGGGGGATAAAAACTCACTACCGAAATGAAAACAAATGATTGGAAAAAGACAGAAAATTTATTTGAATCAATGCACAAATGTTGCTGTCTGTGATACACTAATAAGAGTAAATTGAAGCCGATAGGAGGAAATGAAATGGGTTGGTTATGGACAATCGTTGCTGGAGCAATTATTGGGATGATTGCTGGAATTGTGACTGGTGAAAAACGTGGTTGTTTCTTTAATATTTTAGCCGGAATTATTGGTTCCGCAATTGGCGAGCGACTTTTTTCATCATGGGGAGGACCAACACTTGGTGGCATGTATTTATTACCATCCATCGTGGGAGCTGTGATTTTTGTCGCAGTGATATCCTTTTTCTTCGGTCGCAAAAAATAAGAGTTATTTAGGATAAGTAAAAGAAAGAGGGAATGAATTTATGTTACGTGTTGAAAAATTACGTGCAGCAATGAAAGAAGAAAATTTAGAGGCTTTTTTGGTAACAAGCCCATATAACTTAAGATATTTAACAAACTTTACCGGTAGTGCAGGCGTTGCAGTCATCACGCTATCAAAAGCTTATTTTATCACTGATTTTCGTTATACAGAGCAAGCCGCAGCACAAGCTAAAGGTTTCGAAATTATTAAACATCAAGGTTCGATTTTTGCTGAAGTTGCAGCGATTTGTCAAAGAGAAGAGCTTGCTACACTTGCATTTGAAGAAAATCATATGACTTTTGCTGAATATGACGGGCTAGAAGACGTTGTAGTCGATAGTGGTCTTGTTCCAGTTTCAGGGATGATTGAAACATTACGTGAAGTCAAAGATGAACAAGAATTGGTTTTAATTCAAAAAGCTTGTGAGATTGCTGACCAAGGTTTTGCGTATATCATCGAGCGAATTAAACCGGGAATGTCTGAAATTGAAGTTGCGAATCAATTAGACTTTTACATGCGTTCACTGGGTGCAACGAGTGTTTCTTTTGATACAATCGTGGCTAGTGGAGTTCGTTCAGCAATGCCGCATGGTGTGGCGAGTCCTAAAATCATTGAGCAAGGCGATATGATTACTTTAGACTTTGGTTGTTACTATGAAGGCTATGTTTCAGATATGACTCGTACATTTGCAATTGGTGATCCAGGCGAAAAATTAAGAGAAATTCATCAAATCGTCTTAGATGCGCAATTAAAAGTTAATGCGGTTGCGAAACCTGGCATGACTGGAATTGAATTGGATGCAGTAGCTCGTGATTATATTGCGTCGCATGGCTATGGAGAAGCTTTTGGTCACTCAACAGGTCACGGAATTGGCTTAGAAGTGCATGAAGGTCCAAACGTATCGTTTAGATCAGAAAAAGCGTTTGTTCCAGGAAATGTTATCACGAATGAACCTGGGATTTATTTACCAGGTATTGGTGGCGTTCGTATTGAAGATGACTTGTTAATTACGGAAAGAGGTAATAAAGTTTTAACACATTCACCAAAAGAGCTAATAATTTTATAATAAATGCGTTTATCCAAGCGGTTTTGACTATAATATTAGCGCTAGCTATTGTATAATAAAGAGTAACAACTAGTTATGTAGCCAGATACATGATGCTAACTAGGAGATGGAGGAATGCGAAATGGTAAATGAGACGAACTTAGTATTAGAATCAAATCACGAGCTAGGTGAGATTGTCATTGCACCAGAAGTGATTGAAGTGATTATTGGGATTGCTGCTTCGAAAGTCGAAGGCGTATATCGTATGCAATCAACGTTTACCAATAATGTGACGGAATTATTAGGCCGCTCAGTTCATGGTAAAGGAGTTTCCTTAACAATGAACGAAGAAGATGGCATCGATGTGGATTTATATGTCTATTTTAAATATGGCGTATCTGTTCCTAAAGTTGCAATGGAAATTCAAAAACGTGTTAAACAGCAAGTATTGTTTATGACCGATATTGAGTTAAACGAAGTGAATATTCACGTGATTGCCCTCGTTCCTGAAAAAGTAGAGCAGTTAGATTTACAAGAATTATTTGAAAATGAAGAGGCAGACAATGAGTAAAGAATTATCAAGACGTGACATTAGACAAATGGCGATTCAAGCGCTATTTCCCCTTGATTTTAATCAGGAATTGACAAAACAAGATGCGATTTTACATGCAATTGAATTAGAGCATGAAGAGCTGATTGACGAAGAACACGAAAACTTTGTCCCAACATATCTCGATTTATTGGTGACAGGCGTTTGTGAAAACAAAGAAGAAATGGACACAATTATCCAAAACCATTTGCGTTCAGGTTGGACATTAAAACGTCTACCAAAAATGGATGTCACGATTTTGCGTTTAGCATTGTTCGAAATGCTTTATGTTGATAACGTTCCAAATAAAGTTGTTTTGAACGAAGCAATTGAATTAACGAAGGTTTTCAGTGATGATCAGTCAAGAAAGTTCGTGAATGGCATCTTATCGAATGTTAATAATGAAATTGAAGCTAGCAAATAAGCTAGCTTCTTTATATTTATGCCTGTAATATGTTAGAATGGTCGGGTAATGAATAAAAATCAAAGGGGTAATTAAAAAATGGGAATTAAGATTGACGGAAAAGCATTAGCAGATAAGATTCAAGCAGAATTAAAACTAGAAGTAGAACAACTAGCAGGAAAAGGGATTAAACCCGGTTTAGTTGTACTATTAGTCGGTGAAAATCCAGCAAGCCAAACGTATGTGAAAAATAAAGAGTTGGCAGCAACTCGTTTGGGGATGCATTCTGAAGTTTCACTTTATGATGAATCGATTACCGAAGAAACGCTTTTAGCAGAAATTCAACGATACAATGAAGATCCGAATTTCCATGGTATTTTAGTCCAATTACCATTACCAGAACATATTGATTCTGAAAAAGTATTATTAGCCATTGATCCAAAAAAAGATGTCGATGGTTTCCATCCAATGAATTTAGGAAAATTATTTATGGGCGCACCAGAAATGATTCCATGTACGCCATATGGTATTATGAAGATGTTTGAAGCATATAAAATTGAATTAGAAGGAAAAAATGCTGTCGTAATTGGCCGTAGTAACATCGTTGGTAAACCAATGGCCCATTTATTATTAGAAAAAAATGCAACTGTCACAGTGACGCATTCGCGTACAAAAGACTTACCAAGTGTTGCGAAACAAGCAGATATTTTAGTCGTTGCGATTGGTCGAGGCCACTTTGTCACAAAAGAATTTGTTAAAGAAGGCGCCGTTGTGATTGATGTTGGTATGAACCGTGATGAAAATGGTAAACTAATTGGAGACGTTAAGTACGATGAAGTTGAGCCTTTAGCAAGTTACATTACTCCAGTACCAAAAGGCGTGGGACCGATGACGATTACGATGTTAATGGCACAAACGATTGAGGCAGCAAAACGTACAGAAAGATAGGTGAAAAAATGACCCAGGATTATTTAACGGTTAGCGCATTGACAATGTATTTAAAACGAAAATTTGAAGTCGATCCTTATTTACAGCAGGTTTTTTTAACAGGTGAAATTTCAAACTTTCGGATGCGTCCGGGTCATCAATACTTTAATTTAAAAGACGAAAAATCAAAAATTTCAGCAGTCATGTTTAAAGGGGCGTTTGCCAAGTTAAATTTTCAACCTGAAGAAGGGATGAAAGTTTTAGTTGTTGGTCGGGTGTCGCTTTTTGAGGCGAGTGGAAATTATCAAATTTATGTCGAACACATGGAACCTGATGGTGTCGGTGCATTATATCAAGCTTTCGAACAGTTAAAGAAAAAACTAAATGAAGAAGGCTTGTTTCATGCGCCCAAAAAAAGCTTGCCGAAATATCCCAAGAAAATTGCCGTTTTAACGAGTCCAAGTGGTGCGGTGATTCGTGATATTATGACGACGATTAAGCGTCGTTATCCAATTGCCCAAATTGTTTTGTATCCGACTGTTGTCCAAGGGAAAAACGCGGCACCAGATATTGTTCGTAATATTCAGCGAGTCGAGACTGCAGGTGATTTTGATACGATGATTATTGGGCGTGGTGGTGGATCAATTGAAGATTTATGGCCTTTTAACGAAGAAATCGTTGCGCGTAGTATTTTTGCAGCTAAAACGCCGATTATTTCTTCTGTCGGTCATGAAACAGACGTGACGATTGCGGATTATGTTGCTGATATGCGTGCAGCAACACCGACGGCAGCAGCAGAATTGGCAGTCCCGGTATTGGCAGAAGAATTGATGCGAATCGAAGAGAAAAGAGCGCGTTTAAAACAAACGATTTTAAATCAAATCGAACGAAAAAAAGAACGCCATCAGCGCATCATGCGTTCGTATTTATTCCAACAGCCAGAACGTCTCTATGAAAGTCAAGCGTTAAAAGTCGATCAGCTAAAACAGCGATTGATGCAACAAATGCAAAATGACATTTATGAGAAATCAAAACAAAGTCAATTGTTATCCCATCGCTTAGCACAAGTCGCGCCAATTCATCGTGTAAAACAAGAAACGGTTCAACTTTCCCATTTAAAGCAAAATTTAAAACGGCAAATGGCCATTTATTTTGATGGGAAAAGCCAACAGTTTTCTCAACAAGTCCAGGCCTTGAATTTGTTAAGCCCACTGAATATAATGGGACGTGGGTATAATTATACGATTGACGAAAAAGGACGTTTTATTGCGTCAGTCAAACAACTTCAAGTGGATGAACAAGTAACAGTGAATTATCACGATGGCTATGCGAAAATGAAAGTAATTGAAGTGAGGGAAAAACAAGATGACGAAACCAACATTTGAGGAATCATTACAAGAATTAGAAGAAATTGTTCAACGTTTAGAAAAAGGGGAAGTGGCATTAGAAGAAGCCTTAACTATTTTTCAACGAGGAATGACACTAAGTAAGCAATGTGAGAATACGTTAAAAAATGCCGAGCAAACATTAACCAAAATGATGACGGATGACGATGAATTGGTCGTGTTTGATGGGGAGAGCCTATGAGTACGACCCTAAATCACTTTAAACAGCCGCTTATTGAACAACTTGAACTTGAAATGCAGCGTTATATCGAAGAGCATGTGCAAGAAGAGCAGCTAAAAGAGAGTATGATTTATTCGATTCGAGCAGGCGGTAAACGGATTCGTCCTTTATTGCTTTTTGTCACGATGGCTTCTTTTCAAAAAAAGGTCGACTTTGGTGCAATCCAGGTAGCATCGGCTTTAGAGATGATTCATACGTATTCGTTAATTCATGACGATTTACCGGCGATGGATGACGATGACTTACGAAGAGGTCAGCCAACCAATCATAAAGTTTTTGGTGAAGCTTTAGCGATTTTGGCGGGCGATAGTTTATTAACGATGGCCTTTCAATTGTTAAGTCAAAGCCAATTACCCAATGATAAAAAATTATTATTGATTCAATTATTAGCGGAAACTTCTGGCAGTAGTGGGATGGTAGCGGGACAAGTCGCTGATATTTTAGGTGAAGGTCAGAAACTATCCGTTGATGAACTGATTGCGATTCATCGTCGCAAAACCGGCGAGCTCATTCGTTTTGCTATTCTGGCTGGGGGGATTTTAGCGGATCAATCACAACAAACGATTGAGGATTTAGCCAAATTAGCCAATCATCTAGGTTTAGCTTTTCAAATACGAGATGATATTTTAGATGTCATCAGTGATGCTTCTGTCTTAGGCAAAGCGACACAAAAAGATGAAATGGCTGAAAAGAATACGTATCCGGGATTACTCGGTTTAGAAGGAGCAAAAGAGGCTTTGGCATTTGAAATGGCCCAAAGTCGTGCGGTCATTCAAGTCCTTCAAAAAGAACAGTTGCATATTGAGCTATTTGAGGATTTGTTGGAAATGTTTAGCATAGAAGAAAAAGGTGTAAATAAATGAAAAAAGAAAGAGTCGACGTTTTGGCAGTTCAACAAGGGTTGTTTGATACGCGCGAACAGGCTAAAAGAGGAATCATGGCAGGATTAGTCTATAAGGCTGAACATCATGAACGTCTAGATAAACCGGGAGAAAAAATTGCTGCTGAGACAGAATTGGAAATCAAAGGTCAAAAATTGCCCTATGTTTCTCGTGGCGGATTAAAATTAGTCAAAGCGATTGATGTTTTTGGGTTAGATTTTAAAGATAAAATTGTCTTAGATATTGGCTCTTCCACAGGTGGCTTTACGGATGTCGCTTTACAAAATGGTGGTAAACTCAGTTACGCTTTAGATGTCGGTCACAATCAATTAGCTTGGAAGTTGCGTCAGGATGAGCGAGTCGTCGTTATGGAGAAAACCAATTTCCGTTACAGTCAACCAGCTGATTTCAATGAAGGATTACCTCAAATGGCAACAATCGATGTTTCTTTTATTTCATTAAAACTAATTCTTCCACCATTACACTCAATTTTAGTTGAAAAAGGGGAAGTTATGGCTTTGATTAAACCACAATTTGAGGCAGGGCGTGAAGCAGTCGGTAAAAACGGTATTGTCCGTGATGCAAAAACACACGAAGCAGTAATTGAAGAGATTATTCGTTTTGCTTTAAAAGAACAATACAACGTCAGAAACTTGAGCTTTTCACCAATTACTGGCGGTGAAGGCAACATTGAATTTTTGTTACATCTTGAAAAAAATACTGAAGCAGGCGAATTAGCTGAAGGTGTGGATGTCGAGGCGACAGTTTTAGCTGCACATCAAAAATTTCATGAAAAATAAAGAATGAAAAAATAAGGGGTGTTCGTCAAATAGTGTTGATGGACCCAAAATGAGTAAAAATAATCGTCAGAATCGGTAGAGAAAATTGTTTTTCTATCGATTTTTTTGACATTAGAAAATAGGGGCGGAGCCTCCCGCTCCCCTACGAAAAATCGCCTTGTTGGCGAAAGCTGCGAGACCGCTTCGAAACGGTATGAAATGAGCAGCGACTCGGTAATAAGCCATAATCTTTTTGAAAGTACAAAACATTTTCAAACGATTCTTTGCTTATTACTCGTCACTATTCGCTCATTTCATGACCTCTAATAGAGCCTGTGGTTGTTGGAGCTGTTCGAACGTAGTGAGTTACGGATACAATATCAGGATCTGCGTGACAACTCAGCTCGAAAGCTTCAAACTCTGGTTAAGTGCTAAAGCACTAAACGGGTGAAAAAAGTCTGCTCTTACGGCAACTTCACTAAATTTAATCAATCGAAAACCCCGATTGTTTAAATTTACCTCCAGTTGCTTAGAGCAAAA